>CABQGZ010000772.1 GCA_902463835.1 uncultured Lachnospiraceae bacterium | reverse complement strand
ATACCTGCTATTCCGACATTCTTCACCAGATTTCACTACTACCGCTGCCGGAGGATGTCCGCACACACGCCGCTGCCGTCTACCGAACTATCGGGGAAGCGGAGGCCAAAGTACACCAGACACCCCTGGAACAGATTCACTTCCATGAGGTTGGAACTCTGGATGCCTTGGCTGACGTTGTGGGCTGCTGTCTGCTGATCCATATGCTGCATCCCGATAAGATTATGGCTTCCCCCATCCATGTGGGCAGCGGCACCGTGCGCTGCGCTCACGGCATCCTACCTGTTCCCGCTCCTGCCACTGCTGAGATCTTAAAGCAGGTTCCCGTCTATGGCGGTGAGATTCAGGGAGAACTGTGCACCCCCACCGGTGCCGCGCTGCTCCGCCACTTTGCTTCTTCCTTTGAAGCATTGCCTGCCATGGAGATCACTGCCACCGGCATCGGCTGCGGCACCAAGGATTTTCCACAGGCTAACTGTGTGCGGGCCTTCCTGGGAGAGGCTTATTCTTTCACACCAAATGACAGGGCATACTCCCCTCTCTGTAATACCGGGGAGGTCGACCGCGATTCTCTTTCCCGCAGCGCTGCGCAGGATGACTGGATTCTCTCCCTCTCCTGCAACCTGGATGATATGACGGGAGAGGCACTGGGGTTTGCCACGGAACAGCTGCTAAGCTGCGGCGCCCTTGACGTATACACCATTCCCATCGGAATGAAAAAGGGTCGTCCAGGCCAGCTTCTGACCTGCCTATGCCGCCCGCAGGATGAGGAAAAAATGACAAAACTGATGTTTGCACATACCACCACCCGTGGAATCCGCATTCAGGAATACCGCCGACATGTATTGTCCTGTCATTTTCTTGATCAGGAAACGCCTTACGGCAAAATCAGACTCAAGAAAAGCGAAGGATACGGCACGGAAAAGGTGAAACCAGAATATGAAGATCTTGCTCGGATTGCCCGGAAGAATGATATCAGTCTAGAGACAGCGGTTTCCCAATGTTTTCGTGATCTATGATAACTATACCTCTCTGGTCACATCGCGCAGCCACTTATACGTTCGATACCGGTGAATAATCAGGGGCAGCTTCACATACTCGTCCAGCAGGATCACAGCAAACACCACAGGAACCGGAAGCTTCAGCAGAAATGCTGCAGCGCTTCCCAACAATACGGAACACCCCCACAAGCCTACAATTTCCAGGAGAAGTCCAAACCGTGTGTCCCCGCCTCCCCGGAAGATTCCCACCACCTGCAGCGTGTTGAATGCCTGAACCCAGACATAAGCCGCCATAAACAACATCATTATCGAAAGATATTCCCTCGCTGTAGGAGTCAGCTCCATAACTGCCATGGTAATCGGACGAACAATGAGTACCACAAGGCTTCCTGCTGCACCGCTGACAGCAATAATCTTCACAAACCTGGAGCCATATTCCCGTGCCAGCTCCTTCTTCCCCTCACCGATTGCCTTGCCTACCGTAATAGCGGTGGCACTGGCAATTCCGAAGGATACCACTGTGGCCAACTGCCGCACCACCTGCACAATGGCATTGGCTGACGCTGCCTCGCTTCCCATCTGTCCCAGTATCGCTGCTGTTGCAGACATGCCTACGCCCCATAAAACCTCATTTAAGATTACCGGTCCCGATATTTTTATAAAATCCGAGAGCAGGAGCTTATTCTTCACGAACAAAAGCCGCGGGCTCATATGGATCAGCTCATTTTTCCAACGATTATGCACCAGAACCATCCCACATTCCGCCAGCCGGGCGATCAGCCGCGCCAACCACACCCATTTTCGGAAATGGTCCAATGCCAAAAATCAAAAACGCATTTACAACAATATTGATCAGCAAGGATGCGCCGTACACCACTGTGGACACCACCACCCGCTCCATACTCCGCATAATGTTCAGATAAACAGAGGTGAATGTCATTAGCACATAGGATACACATACCGCCCGCAGATACTCGATCCCCAACATCCTTACCTGTTCGTCTGAGGAGAGTATCCGCATAATTGTCCCTGGAAATATCATGGTAAAAACCGTTATAATAAGCCCGATCAGCAAGGAAAATCTGAGGCAAATCCCCGTAATCGTCTCAATAGATCGGCAGTCCTTCTTTCCCCAATACTGGGCGCACAGCACAGAGGCACCGGAAGTCAGGCCGAATAGGAAGAGACTCAGGATAAAATTCACCTGACCACCCAGAGACGCTGCCGACAAAGCCTTTTCTCCCACCCGTCCCAGCATGACCACATCCGCAGACTGTACCGCTACATTCATTAAATTCTGCAGGGCCATGGGTATCACCAGACCTGCTACTCTTCTGTAAAATTCTTTTTTTTCATTCATCTTGTCACCAATATTCCAATTCTTCGTACATTTGCTTCTCAAAAAAATAGAACCTGTCAAAGCAGATTCTACCTTTTCGATTTCTTAATATTCTTCTGTGTCCTCGTCCGCCACAGCCGCCGCTGTACCAGCCACCGAGGCCACAACAGCAACAATCACTGCAATCAGTACCACACCGCCAATTAAAAATACCAGCATCTGTCTCATCTCTCTTTTCATCTTATTTGTTTTTTTATTATC
>CABQGZ010000771.1 GCA_902463835.1 uncultured Lachnospiraceae bacterium | reverse complement strand
CCTCTTTATAGACGGTAAAAGCCTCCTTCCCCGTCTCCTGCAGCTCAATCCGGAAGGTGGATAATGTTTCCTCCGCCGCCTGGTCCCGGTTCGTTTCTTCTCTCCTGTCTGCTTGCTGGCTGATACTTTCTTCCGCCGATTCTCCCTCTGTTCTGATACTTTCCGCAATCGAAGGCTCCTCTGCGGCCGATTCTTCTACTGGTTCAAATACAACTACCACCGACTCATAAGACTCCAGGTTCAGGTTCAGCGCGCCCTCCTCCAATGTCCTGTCATAACAGCGCTTGCCCATCAGATCCACCAGTGTGCAGGAGCCCTCCAATGGGAACTTCACTTCCGCCGTCAGCTGTGTCATACCCTCGTTGAAAAACATGTAGATATGGCTGCCATTTCGGACGGTATGGCAATAGCGCAGGAAGGGACTTACCGGCCGTACCCGGATGTCGTAACAGTCCTCCGCCCAAAGCTGCTCCGGCAGATTTTCCGGAGTGCAGATTCTTGCAATGTCTGTACGTTCTGACCCTTGACATCCCTGGAATCTTCCTTCGCCCAGTACTCCGCGCTTCGGAATCCCATTCACAAAGTACACCGGAACCCCTTCCTCCATCAGCCGCTCCATAGAAGCTAAGAACTGCTCCGGCAGAATCTCACATTCCGGCACGATCAGGCACTGGTACGTCATCGTACCAATCCGAAGCCGGCCGTCCACACAGGCTGCCTTGGCCAGCCGTTCCCCCGGAACGATGTGATAATCAATCTGATGCTCTGCCAGCGCGCGGCATGGAACCTGCATATACATATACTTCCCGCCGGACCACTCCGCCTCCGCATGGTACAGCACCGCCGCCGGAACCTGGGGCTGGCCACCTGACAGCAGGTGGCTCATCTTATTGGTGTACTCCATCAGAACCTGGAAGTCCTCAAACCAGGGATTATGGCCCCGTCCATAGAAATGGGGCGGACAGTCGCCGTCCGGATAAGCCGGACTGAAGGCATGGGGCACAAAATGATTGATTCCCCGCACCAACATGTGGTCTGTCATCCACTTCATCACCGGCAGCCCCTCCGCCCAGCCGTAGGCGCCGTACAGCTCGCACATGGCCCTACCCTGCATCCGCCCGTTTAAGTTGGCCAGGGAGCCGCCCAGCTTGGCCAGCACAAAATCAAAAAATTCCGAATCCGCCAATCCCGCGGAACTGGTGTGGGATACACCGCCAAAGCCCGGCAGGAGCTGATGCAGTACCACATCCACCCCCGCCATGTCCTGGCCGTCCAGAGCCCGGAAATAATGTCCCGCCCCCTGAAAAAGCCGCGCGTGACAGTTGTTGTCCTCCACCACATGGCCGATGTATTGGACGCCATGCTCCCGGCACCAATTCCCCAGCTGCCTGGTAAAGCAGTCCCGGTAGAGTCCGGAAATGATATCCATGTAGGCCACCCGAACCTCCGCCGTCACATCCCCCAGATCAAACCAGAGAGCCGCCAGAAGCTCCGTCGCATCATAGCCAAGCTTTCCTTCCAGCCGCTCCAGCATATCCAGCCGCCAGGGCAGCGCCAGTCCGGGCGTGCCCACCTTATGCTCGTAGAAGCCGGTGCTTCCCTCCAGCATCTGGTTGAAAAATCCAGGCTCATCAGAGAAGAATCCCGTGATAGTCTTGCCGAATTCCTCCTTGTATTGCCGGTAGTGAGGCTCATACACCTCATCGATCAGTATCTTTACCGAATCCTTGTCAATCATGCTGATATGCCCCGGCATCTCGCCTCTGCGGGTGACAAAGAGCATCACGATTCGAAAACATCCTTCCGGCACATCCCAGTAGAGCAGATCGCCTTTTACATGATCTGTCAGATCGATGGGCTCCGCCGTCATCGCCTCTCCCGCTCCGGTTCTAGGGTAGGCCAGGACTTTGAAAAGCCGGTGTTCCTCATCCTGAAAAGTCTCTCCCTTGGAGGCCAGCAGACACGCGCCGTGAAAGGGGCCCGCCACATCCAGATGCTGCTCCGCCAGCAGCCAGGGACGCGCCTTTGGATGTCTGCCCAGACTGTCATTGGCATTCCCGGTGGGATAATGCTTGTCGTCCAGGATCCACACCTTCATGTCCCGCTTTTTCGCCTCCCGCAGAAGGATGTCCATGTCGTGCCACCAGCCCGGACCACAGAAGTCATTGTGGGGGCGGGATTCCACACAGAACGCCCCAATCCCGGACTGGTGGATCTTCTCCACCTCCTCCACCAGAACGTCCTCACTTTCCCCCCGCAGCCATAAGAAGGGCAGGATATAATTCTCGGTTGTTCCATTCAGTACTTCCGCCAGTCGCTGTTCCATCTTGCGCACACTCCTTAAAACAATTTTTTCCTATTATACCATACACTTTTCTCCAATATAATACTTTTAAACGGTATGTGCAATTTTGAGATACACAAACGCAACTTAGGTCAGCTCTTTTTGCATCTCCTGCCCCGGCAGAATTACGTAAAATCGTGGATAACCCTATTTTCTCTCTGGGGAACTTTTTCAATCGTTTTCACTTGTATTTCTCAATCCTCCACGTATGCTTTCCCTTCCCAGCAGCCGCATCCTTGTCGTAATTCACTCCTACA
>CABQGZ010000770.1 GCA_902463835.1 uncultured Lachnospiraceae bacterium | reverse complement strand
GCTAAATCTTCTGTAACTGCCTCTTCCTCTGCATCCCAATCGTCCCAATCATCCTGATCGGCGTATTTGCTGAAATCAAATCTCTGTCTGGAAACTTCACCAATGACATTCATCATAGCGCAAAGGGTACTGACCTGAGATGGTTTTAATCCTTTTGCACGGAGTTCTTTTTTCAGTCCATCAAACCGATTCATATCGCGCGGCAGAACGGCCCCGGTATACTGGTAAACAAGCTGCGCAAGGCTGACATCATGCGGGTCGTCGTCATCCTCATACAATTCTCCTGCATACTTTGTTTCATACCATTCCGGGTCAAAGGGCTTCGGCTCGATCCATTCATTGTCCTGAAACCAAATGCCATCATCCATTTCACTGTAAAGTTCCAGCCCCCAAGGAAGCATGGCCGCTGCGCGGCAGACCACGGCAGTCATAAACGAATATACCCACGCATAGTCGTCATCCTGATCTAAGAGGTAAAGAATCGCAAAGCACATCTCATAGGGATCATCAATGTGGAAATTGCAAAATGCTTCTGCAAAATTATCTCCCACACATTCTGCGATCTGCTTTTTCCCATGAACTCCTGCCGAAAGACTCACAAAATGGAGGTTGTAGATTCGATGTTCAGCCTTCTTACGTTTTTCTTCAAGCCCCTCCATCTGCCGGATCATCTGCTCTTCCTCCGACAACCGGCCAATCAGTGGTCTATCATCCATTAGCGTAAGGTCTTTCAGTGCGGCGAAATCCGGCTTTTTCGGCTTTCGGTCAAGATACTCGCGCATCTGATCTTCTAGCCGGTCCATCGCCTCGTCCAACCGGTTCAGTTCCTTGACCATCGGTGACAGGACGGCAAAATATAGATCAGCCCATTCCCAGAATTTTTGTTTAAGGTTCTCGACAGCCAATTCTATGCGTTCCGGCGGAAGCAAGGCCATTATTTTATGAAAGGCGTCCTCTGGATCTCGCTTATCAAAAATGCTCTCCGGCACCACATATTTGCTCCTGTCCTTTCCATACCGGGTCTGGATAACCAGCAGCATCTTCTTGAATACGGAGTGGTGGAATCTTGTGTCATAGACGTCTACGCAATCAACGCCGCTGTAACTCTCCGGGAGAAGATCCGACACTTCCAGAATGGTCTCACTTTCCCATGCACGGTCAAGCATCCAGAGTGCCGCACCCAAACAGAGCGATGCACTCCGTTCAATAGAATCATAGGTCATAACCGGAAGAGAAGCGATATTAGCCAAATCTTCTTCCATTTCTAATTCCGGGTACTGCTTGCCGTAGCGCTCTTTGAATTTCGGCAAAAGATTCATAACGGCCTTGATCCGTCGTTTGCAGTATACATCCGTCAAATCATACCGTTCCACAAAATCGCTTTTGTGTGTGCGTTGCACTTTGTATGCCATGTCTACGTTTCGCTGAAATACAGACTTCACTTTTGTCAGTTCCGGATTGACCGGAGCACGCTGCTTCTTTTTCTTTGCCACTACGCTTCACCGTCCTTTAATTCCAATTATACCGACAAAAGAACTTCATGGCAAGAATACAGCGATAATTAGTAGTTCACAAAAAACGGTCAAGAATTGCTGCCCTATATACAAAAAAAGCCGCCGAGGACACCTCCCCAACAGGAAGAATCCTCGACGGTGTTCGTTTATCTGGTGTGCTGCGGTCTAAGATTGTCCTTGTCCTCTGCAAAGAACAATTCCACATTTTTCTGCGCCTTCATCAATTGTTGCATCTCGTCCCGTGCTTTGCGATAGTCTGGATAGGCTGCTTTCTTCTTGATCAGCAGTTCGGCGTATTCTGCATCCAACTCCTTGACCCTTGGCAGCTTTTTTATCCCTGCTTCGTCAAAGGCAGCTTTCGCCGCCTTATGCAGAGTGATTTCCTCCCGGTGGGCTTCCAGAAAGGCTTTGCTGTATCCTGCTTTGCGGTAGGCAGCGTACACATCACGGGTCTTGGCATAGTTGATGATGTGAGTTTTCAGGACGGCAATTTCTGTCAACCTCGCTTCTGCCGCCTTGATGGATTCGCCCATGGCATGGTAGCGTTCGGTTGCCGCTGCGGTACGCTCTCGTAGTTCCTCTGCGCTACCGATTTTCTGCTCCTGCAAAAACAACAGCGTCTTGGACATCTCTTTCAGGTTAAACTTGGTTGCCCACTTTTTGTAGCCGGCGCTTTTGCCCTCTGCCATTTTCCCCTGAATGTCCACCAGCAACTGGAACGGTTGCTCCTGCGGTGGCTGCTTCTGATAGGGGTGGTGCTTCGCCTTTCCCTCCAGCACCGCCTTGATTTCGTCCTCGCCATAGCCGGTGCCCAGCGTGCGGAAACGGATAAAGCGCTTCTGCCCCTTGCCCTTCACTGCCGTATGCTTGCCACGCTTCACCTCATAGCCCTGCTGCTCCAGCTTTTTCAAAAATGCTTCGTAATCCTCCGGCTTCTCCGCAAGGATCGTGTCGATGATTCCACACAGGCGGTCACGGTTGCTCTCCTTGGGCGGATAAAGAACACGCTTCTGTCGCTCCCGGTAGGGCTTCTTTTCAATGACAGACAACTGGTGCTCTAAGCAAATCAAGTCGCTCAACCGCTGCACCGCCA
>CABQGZ010000769.1 GCA_902463835.1 uncultured Lachnospiraceae bacterium | reverse complement strand
CAGCAGCCAGAAGCAAACTTAAGGAACATGCAAAAACTCTTTTCAAATCAGATACACCACCTTCTTAAATATAACGATTCCATCCCGCTGTTAATCCAGCCATCGAATCTCCGACGGCGATGAATCCATTTTCCGAAATGCCGCTTCCAATTCCGTCTGATTTGTCGCTTTGGATGCCTCCGGATATGCATCTCCGTTGGCGGAAGCGTACATCATAATTCCAGCACTGACACGATTGGCATTTGCATAGATTGAATTGCCGGTTACATCCGCCTGCAAACTGCTTCCCTTCGGAAGTCTCCAGTAAACAGCGCTGTAATTCGAGCAATCAAAGGTATTATTTTTTACCGATACCGTGGCAGTTTTACAATTTGCCATATCAAACTGGAAGCAAGCCGCACCTCCGCGATTGCCGGCATCAATTGTCCTGGTTCCCCATCCGTGGGAATTGAAACGCATGATATTATTTTCCACTACAAGATTCCGGATGACGAAATTCTCACTCTTATCCCAGATCTCAATATCCATATCGTTGTATTCCAACAGATTGTCTGCAAAGGTGATATCCGTATATTCGATCTCACTGCTTCCCTGGAACGTAATGGCCGTATCAAACACCTGATAGATCCAGCAATTCTTTACCGTGGTATTCTGGGTTCCAGACCAGAACTGAATCGCATTGCCATAACGTCTGCTCAGATCCAGCTTGGAACCGCCGATATACCCCATCTCACAATTGGTGATCGTAATGTTACTGTTGGCCCATACAGCATTGACGCCAAATGCTCCGGCATACTTCAGGCAAAGATTGTCAATGGTGACGCCTGAGACGCCTCCATCCAGGTAAAACAGACTGATATGCGGACTGATCTCAATATCCTCATAGCACTTCCCCGGATTCCCCTCCGCGCAATACAGATAGATGATCCCATCCTCCACATTGTGATAAAAATCACCGGTCTGCACCAGCTGATTTAACCCGCTCATCCGCTTGACTCCCACATACTCCCCATGGTTGAATACAATATTCCCCGCGTCATCATAATTAAAGGGCAGCTTCCACACATTTTTCATTCTGCTGGGCGTCCAAAGGGAATCATCCGCATAATTCTTAGGCGAGCCATAGATACATGGCTTGTCCCCGGAACCATATGCGCCGTAAGTGATCCCCGGCACCGCTGCGATGGGATCCGTCACACGGAATATGGAGCCGCGTTCCAGAAGCACCGCATCTCCGGTGGTAAGCTCCAGCCACTTCAGCACGTCCAGCGTGCGAAAAGCAGTTTCCGGAGATGTACCTTCGTTCATATCATCTCCATCCGGAGAGATATAATAGGTCTTACCGGTAACAGAGAGATTGTCTGTGGCTTCCACAATCGCTGTGCGCAGTTCCTCTGCCTGCGAATCAGCTCCTCCCGTCATCGGATTCATGATATTCGCACGATTGCCTTCCGGCCGTACCTCATCAAAGTCCTTCCGCGGAGCTCTCATATCCATCTCAGTCGATATCTCCCCCGAAGATGGTTCGGAGGATTTTGTTTCCTCTTTCTTGCAGCCCGCAAATGCAAGCATGCAGACAACTGATACGATCATCGCTGTACAGCGTATATTGCTAACCCTTCCTGTTCCAGAATGTTGGGAACAATACGTATTTCTCATTGGCTCTCTCCTTTTTCTGCTATACTTTCCTTCTTACGCCGCCTATTCTCTCATGTTAGACAACTGTTCATTATATCTCTTGATTCTCTGGTCAATGATAGCAGATGTGCTATCCAGTACGCTTGGAACCTGAGTGCCAGTGGCCTCCTCCAACTCTTTGGTGAATGCATCTATCTCCTTTGAACCGTAGAAATTCACCTGTTCATCATACAAGGTAGTCCAAAGCCGATTCTCCTGACTCATGCAGGCCTCATACACTTCCAGCGCCTGATTACTGCAGAAGAAAGAAGTCTCATCATAATTGGAGCGATCCAGGAAAAAGCGCAGGAAGTAAGGAACCGCCGCCGCATTTTTTGCGCCCTTTGGAATACCATAGGCCTCCACTTCACTAAACAGCGTATACTGCTTCTCCTGTCCCTCAATCGTCGGGAACGGAACAACCATCAAAGAACCGGCATTTTTCAGGCCCTCAAAATATGCGTTCTGACGGCGGGCAAACACAGCCGTACCAGACCAGAATAAGATCTTCCCGCCATTAAATTCCGCAACTTTCCACTTGGCCAGAAGGTGATCGGTATTCTTCAGATCCGCAATCTTCTGGGTTGTATTGACAAAGTTATTGTCTCCCATAAGGCTCACATACTGGTTGCCATCAAAGACAATGGGTCCCGACACGCCATACATCTGTGAGAATTCCGAATAATCAAAGTAGGAGCAAACATAATCCGCGTTGGTCTCCGCTTTAAAATCCTTCATAATCTGGATGAACTTGTCATAGGTCCACTCCCCTCGTTTCCACAGGACATAAGGATCTTCCAGATCATATTTTGTAATCAGCGACTTGTTGTACAGGAGCAAAGATGGAGAAGCCAAAAGCGTATTCGCAAGGTTTACGCCATACACATTGCCGTCGAGCGTATATTGTTCCATCGTCTTTTTGTCCCAGGCCGCAT
>CABQGZ010000768.1 GCA_902463835.1 uncultured Lachnospiraceae bacterium | reverse complement strand
AGCTTGTGCTCCAGCACTGTCACGCCACCAATGATATGGGTCTTCGTCTCTATCTTCTCCGGTTCCTCCACAATATCTTCCCGGCCAAGCTTTGGGATACAATCAAGTGCATCCGTGGTATCCGGGGTTCCCTGCCACTTCTCGATCCGTTGGTTCTCCTCCAGGTGCTGCTGCAGCTCTTCGCTGCTCCAGGAGGCTTTCGCCTCCGCAAGCGCTTTTCGCTCCTCCGCCTGCTGCTCTGCCGCCAGCGTTTCCGAGGGCACACAGACCAGCGTAGCTACGGAATCCTTTTTCTGTAAAAATTCTTCCAGCAGTTCCTCAAAAAGGCCATGCCCCAACCCCTCCCGCAGACTTGCAAATACCTCTTTGCAGGTCAGATAGAGGGCAGGGTCGCCCCCGTAAAGCCAGGCGTTCAAAGCGCTCAGGCCAAGGCCGATTCCCTCGGTCATAAAGCCATAATTTCTCTCCCGGCACTGGAATTCCGCGAAATTCAGGTTGGCAGCCAGGGAATCATGATCCAGTCCTTCCGCCAGCAGACGTTTTAACGTCTCCACCAGAGTCTTTTTGATCTCATCCTCATGAGCTTCCTCCGTATTGCGCACCGTCAGAAGCAGCCACGGCTGCTGCACGCCATCCACAAGCCCCAGGTTCACATCCTGCCCCAGGCCCTTTTCCAGGATCGCTTTCTTCAAAGGCGCCTCGTTGGAACCAGCCAGGTAGCTGCAGAGAATATCGTAGGCGAACTGCTTCTCCTTATCCTCCCAGGTTCCAATGATCTTACCAAAGGAGATGTAGGTCTTGTTCTCACTGCCCTCCTCCGGTGCGACAGGATAGCTGCACACCCGTCTGGGATGCTCCTGATCCTTCTGATAAGGGATCTGCAGCACTTCCTCCAGACTTTTTCTATTTTCCGTATGCACTTCGATGTCAGGCGTTTTCCCGTCACCTTCCGATGTGTCAAAGTCAGATGTTTTTCCGTCACCTTCCGCTTTCTCATAGCCAGGCGCCTTCCCGGCATAGTCTTCATCGATCATGCGAAGTACTTCCTCCACCGGAGCGTCGCCGTCCAGGAAAAATTTTGCATTGCTCATCTGATAAAACAGCCGATGGGTCTCCAGAAACTGATCATAGCTCAGCTCAGGAATATGCTTCGGATCCCCGCCGGATTCATAGCGATAGCAGTTATCCGGGAAAAGAAGGGCGTTCATGCCGCTCTGTATCACGCTGTCCACGGAGCTCAGCGCTCCCTTCATCTCATTAAAAACAACACCCTTGTAAGAGGGCTCCTCCTGCTCATGGAAAATCTCGTAATGCCAGCCCTCCTGATAGAAAATCTCTGGCTGTTTATAAATAGCAGGACAGAATACCGCATCCAGATAGATCTCCGTCAGGTTCAGAAAATCCTTCTCATTCTGGCTGGACACCGGGAACACGGTCTTGTCCGGGAATGTAAACGCATTTAAAAAGGTCTGCATGGAGCTCTTCAGAAGCTCCACAAAGGGTTCCTTCACCGGGAACTTGTCCGACCCGCAGAGCAGAGAATGCTCCAGGATGTGGAATACGCCGGTGTCGTCTCCGGGCACAGTCTTAAAGCCCACAAAAAAGGTCTTATTCTTCTCTGACCGGCTCAGCCAGACAGCTTCTGCGCCCGTCCTTTCATGACGGAATTCATACAGCGTTCCCGCCAGCTCCTCAATTTCGCGAACACGCAAAACTTTAAATCCGTAAATGATATCTCCGATATTTGCTTTCATGGTCTCCTCCTTGATGTCTCAAAGTACATTATATATGATAGCAAAAAATGGAAATTCCCACAATAGTTCTGGTTTATTTGGTATAAATCAATGCTTAAAATGTGCAAAATCCATTCATATCGTCCAGGCTAAAATGTCTGCGTTCATCCATGCCCACACCATTCATATCCGTATAGGAGTAGGATTCCTTTGTATCGTTCATGTTGGTGATGGAATAAATTGTGTCCGAATTGCTTTTTCCGTTGAGATCTGCCCATGAGGTAATTGTTTCCATAAAATATCCTTTCGTATTTCCTGCCACTTGATCTGTAGTAAATGGCTTTCTGTTTATTATCTCATATTCCATCCTTTGTATACCTGTTTTTCCAATATTCTATCTCTGTTTTCTGCCAAATGTTGGATTTTTACACTCCATTTTTGCATACGCCGTCTTTCATTTTTCTGAGCATATATACGTTCTGAACCAACTGTTCCAATGCTGAAAATGCGCCAGACACAAAATAGTACAGACCAATCCCTGCCGGAAGCATGAATACAAATAAGCCATTGGTAAATAAAAGGATAAACATCATTATCCCGGAAGACTTCTGCAGCTTCAGAGACTGGAAAAAGTGCAGGTATGGGTAAATCTGTGGAATGATCTGTACCGCCAGCGTTGCAATGGGTAGAATCAAGGTTGCGTCCCGCAGCAAAATCGAGGATACCCACGGCAGCAGCACGCTTGCATTCCCCACAGCCACAGTCAGGCGAATCGCGTTGTACAGACAGATCATAACGGGGAATTGTATCAGAGACAGCAGACAGCCGCCGGCTCCTACACCTTTTTTCTGATAGAGCTGCTGCAGCTCCTCATTCATTT
>CABQGZ010000767.1 GCA_902463835.1 uncultured Lachnospiraceae bacterium | reverse complement strand
TTACACAATGAACCTAAATACATTAAAGGTAGCGAGGTCCGTTTCATCACATCATCTTCAGAAGATGCGCAGCTGGGATTGAAAGCCGCTTCAATTTATACTGATGATACCTTGCTGGACAAACAAATCACAATACTAAATGACCGTTGCATGACAAAGCAGGTTCCTTTAGAAGTTTTTTGCTCTGAGCTCAGTAAAGAGTCTGCTGCTGGAAATAACTGTGGCTTCTCAGCCGATGATATTGCCAATGCAAAGCTATCGCGCCTCATGGAATGCATTTCTGTGAAGGAACCCGACGGAACTATGCATCTTCTTTGTGATGATGCTCGTTCTCTGATGCGAACGATGTACAATTCAACGTTGATTATGCTAAGAAGTTACGAATTTCCGGAAAATACACCTTTATAAAGTACATAGTCTATTAGCCTATTTCTTTGTTGCTATAACATTTCAATAATAAGCAGGTAGCTTGTGCGGCAAAATGCACAAGCTACCTGCTTATTATTGGATTTGATTCCGTTATGGACTTCAGACTTTCGCGTCGATCTCTGTTCCGCTGCGGAAGCGGAATGTCATCCGCCCATTGGTGTGAACGGTCACCTTATCAATGACGGCCAGCCAGAGCTTCTCGTCAAACTCGGTGAGGACATCCAGTTCCTGCACCTCGAACATGAACGCACCAATGGCGTTTGCCTGAGCTTCCCGTGCAGTCTTCGTGGCGCGGAGCTGCTCAAGCTGCACTTTTGCTTTTTCGTACCGCTCCACAAGGCTGTTGTACCGGGCGGTATATTCCTGCTGGTTTTGCGACGACTGCGCGTTTTCAGAAATGCAGCGCCGGGTCAGTTCGGTCACCACATCGATCTCCGTAAGCAGGCGCTCGATTTCCGCGTCGATGCCCGTGCAGTCCGTCAGCGTGGTCTGCATCAGGCGGCAGTCGGCAAGGATGCCGCCCTTGCCGTCGAGGACAGCGTTGAAGGCATCCACAAACCGCGCCTTGATGGTTTTCTCGTCCAGGTGGGGCGTTTCACACCTGTGGCCGCCCTTGAATTTGTTGTTGCACTGCCAGATGACCCGGCGGTATTTGCTGTTGGAGCTCCACACCTTGGGCCCATAAAAGGAGCCGCAGTCGCCGCAGACGATGCGTGATGCGAAAATGCTTTTCCCGCTGTACTGCCGTCCAAGCTGCTTCCTGCGCACGAATTCATTCTGCACCCTATCGAAATCCTCTGGCGTGATGATCGGCTCGTGGCTGTGTTCCACATAATACTGCGGCACTTCGCCCTCGTTCACTTTTTGCTTTTTTGTGAGAAAATCGACCGTAAAGCATTTCTGAAGGAGCGCAGCACCCTTATACTTTTCATTTTGGAGGATGCTCTCCACCGTGGTGGTCGGCCAGTTTGGTTTTCCAGACGGAGTGGGAATCCCATCTGCCGTCAGTTCCTTTGCAATGGCGCATGGTGTCAGGCCCTCCATGAAACGGGTGTATATTCTGCGGACAATGACCGCTTCTTCCGGCACGATCTCCGGAAGACCGTCCACGCCCTTTCGGTAACCAAGGAACTGCTTGTATGGCAGATTCACCTTGCCGTCGGCAAACCGCTTTCGCTGACCCCAGGTCACATTCTCCGAAATGGAACGGCTTTCTTCCTGCGCAAGGCTCGACATGATGGTCAGCAGCAGTTCGCCTTTGCTGTCAAAGGTGTAGATGTTTTCTTTTTCAAAATAGACCTCTACGCCTTTTTCCTTCAGCTTGCGGATGGTGACCAGGCTGTCGACCGTATTTCGGGCAAATCGGCTGACCGATTTCGTGACGATGAGGTCCATCTTGCCGGACATGGCATCGTCGATCATCTCATTGAAGCCCGTGCGGTGCTTGGTGCTTGTACCGGAAATGCCCTCGTCGGTATAGACCTTTACAAACTTCCATTCGGGATTGCGCTGGATGTACTGCGTGTAGTAGTCGATTTGGGCTTCATAGCTGGTGAATTGCTCATCGCTGTCTGTGGATACTCTGGCGTATCCGGCGACCCTTCGTTTTCGGGTGGCCGCCATAGAAATATGCGTCAAAGGATTGATGGTCGGTGGAATGACTGTGACCGACCGAACTGTCGCGGTGTTCATTCTTGTCCCCTCCTTGTCTGCAATGCCCGCTGTCTGGCCTGCTCTTTCATTTCCGGCGACCAGCTTTCTGCTCTGGAGCGGTCTTTCCATCGTTTCACGATCTCAGAACCGTCGTCCATGCAGAACACAACGACATTGTTTTTCTCTGCTCGGATCACCGTTATTTTGCTTCGGACCATATCAGAGTCAAGGGCATCTGCCCCTAGCACCTCACAAGTTAAGGACTTCAGCATTTCTGCCGGTATTTTCTTCGCCGGGCATTCCGCTTTCCCCTTGGTCTGAAATGTGGTGCAGTTCCAGAAGTGCTTTCCCCGGCAGGTGACGCGCTTATAGGTGCTGCCGCAAAGACCACAGCGTATAAGCCCGGAAAATGTTGACCGTGTAGGCTTTTCCCGTTTTTCTGCCTGACGTGCCAGCTCGTTCAGCCGCACCTGCGCCTTATCAAATGCCGTCTGGTCAATGATCGGCTCATGGGAGCCTGTGACATAATACAT
>CABQGZ010000766.1 GCA_902463835.1 uncultured Lachnospiraceae bacterium | reverse complement strand
TGTGTCCTTTCTTATTCAAAATCGATTTGAATTTTTACAAAGTCACCAGGGTGTTGATCCCACTGCGCAAACGCTTCGAAAGCCTTATCCGGTGGATATACAGCAGAGACAAGGCGACGAAAATCCAATTTACCTTTGGAGAGATTTTCTTTTACGCAGATGAATTCGTCAATCAGTGCGTTGCGTGAGCCCACAATTGTCAACTCTTTTTTGACAATCAGTGTTGCGTTTTCCTCCAGAGGCTTCTTGCTATAGCCTACATAACCGACACGGCCGGCAAAATTCACAATCTCAATCGCTTGAGCCATAGTCGCGGCAATGCCAATACATTCTAGTGCAACGGAAACCCCGGCGCCGCCAGTGATACGGTCGATCTCTTGCCTGAGATCCTGCTTCTGGGGATTGATAAAGGCAACCGCCCCCATAGCCATAGCAGTTTCCTTCTTTTCGTCGGCAACATCGGCAACAATCACCTTAGCGTCACGGAAGTACGCAGCGGAGATGGCCCCGGATCCGATTACGCCGCAGCCAAATATCAACACATATTCCTCTTCCTTAATATTGGCACGAGACACAAGATGGGCGCCAACAGACAGTGGCTCGATAAGTGCAATTTCCTCATAACTCAGCTTGCCGCAATCCAGAACATTCTGATATGGAACGGCAACATAGTCACACAGCGCGCCTTCTTGCATCTGTACACCCATGGTTCGGCTGTTTTCGCAGCAGTTGATGCGGTGGATTTGGCAAGGATAGCAGTGACCGCAGTTGAAATAGGGCTTGACCGTAACACGGCTTCCTGTAGGGAAAAGCTCCTTGGGCACATTCTGACCGCAGGAAACCGCCTCTCCGCCCAGCTCGTGTCCTGGCACTAACGGAAAATTAGTCAGCGCGTCTACACCTCGGTAGCTTTGCAGATCCGTACCGCACAGACCTACACGATGGATTCGGATCAGTACATCTCCGGCGCCAGGCTGAGGGTTCGCCATCTCAATCATGGACACATTGTGGGGCTCCTGCATATAAACAGCTCTCATGTTGTATTCCTCCTGCAAACGTTATTGAGCAAAATCCATCAGGACACGAAGTGCGGTTTTATCCGTGCGGGCCCGTTCCAACGCAGCGGCGACCTGCTCCATGGGATAGACTGCGGAAATCAGCTCTGTCAACTGCTCGTTCATTACCCCTGAATTGATAATCTTGACTGCTGTCTGCATATCATGCATGGTATGATGGCGCACGCCGAGAAGATCACATTCACCGAAAATTATTTTATTAATATCCAACTCAAACTGTGTATTCTTTGGGGGCATGCCCACCTGCACCATAACGCCGCCCTTCTTCAACAGCTTGATACATCTGTTGAACACCGGCTGCGCGGAAGTGATCTCAAAAGCGCGGTCAAAACCTGCTCCGTTCGTATATGTCATACAGGCTGCTTCACAGTCCGGCAAGGCGGAGTCGACAACAGCAAAGCCCATTTCCTGCGCCATACGGATACGGATCGGCTCGATCTCCAGCAATACCACGTTTGCGGCACCAGAAAACTTTGCCATCATGCCAATAATCAAGCCAATAGGGCCTGCGCCGCCAATCAGCACATTATCGCCGGCCTGTAAACGGGCGCGCCGCAAATCGTGCACTGCCACGGTAAGCGGCTCAGCCAGAGCGGCCAATTTGTCATCTACAGTATCATCAAAGCGGATGAGACGATTTGCATCCACCAACATGTACTGTGTAAATACGCCATCAAAGTTTGTGCCCATGATGCGGACGTTTCGACATAGATTCTCGCGGCTGGTCACACATGCCTCGCAAGCGCAGCAGGGCTTGATGGTATGGGCACAGACCTTGTCCCCCACTTTGACGTCTGTACGCGTGTCGTTCAGAGCAACCAGCTCTCCCGCTCCTTCATGTCCCATGATCAGCGGAGGAGCAGCATTTGCGTTCAGGCCATCATAAACATGAAGATCTGAGCCGCAGATTCCCGCATAGTGGGTGCGGATCACCGCTTCTCCAGGGCCGGGGACCGGGACAGGGGCTTCTATAATCTCCAGATGGCGGAATTGGGTCAATACGATTTTTTTCATATCATTTACCCCCGCTGGGCAGAACTCCAAGGCCAACCAAATGCTTGCGGATATGCCGGCTGATGGTATCATCCAATTCTTTTTTGTGCTGACGCAGGGTGCGGTAGATATCATCGCGGAATACATACCGGCCCTCGGCATCCTTTTCCTGCAACAGGAAGCCATAGGTGATATGCATGACCTGGCGGGTATCCGTCTCGTCCAGCAGATACGGAAGCTCCGTATCTGCAACGGCATCAACGTCCGGAACTTTTTCCACCTGGCCCGTCACATGGTAAAAGGCTTTGGCTTCCGGATATCTGCCGCAGGAGTAATGCACCATGCGACGAAACAGGGCCGGATCACATTCCGCGATCACGCGAACCGCTTCCACCCAACTGGTGCCTGAGGTCTTTAAATGAAACCGGCCATTGGTCAGTTGTCCTACATAGGGGAAAATGCTGAATTTGTCGCTGCCGGAATGGACACTGATGCGGTAGCCAAACTTTTCGGCGATCTGTGCGTGAGTGGCAAATTCCACCCGGAA
>CABQGZ010000765.1 GCA_902463835.1 uncultured Lachnospiraceae bacterium | reverse complement strand
ATATTCGCAACGGCTCTATTGTGGGCTTTCGCTATTTTGTGGATGGCAGCGGCGTAGGAAAAATCACAGTAAAAGTGCGCGGGAAAGCCGAAGGCGTTATCCGTATACACACGGATTTAAATAAACCGCCGCTGACAGCCGTACAGGTGCATTCCGTGCAAAATGGTGTATGGTTCGATGTGGGGGCTTCAATATCAATTGCTGTAAAGAACTTCTCGTTGTATTTTGTTTATGCCGGGAAGGGTATGTTACAGATGCAGGAATTCAGTCTCATATAAAATATTGCGGATAATTTGATGGGGAGAAATGTGAATGATCCAAAGGGAAAATCATAAAAGTGAAGCCATTGATGTGCAACGCAAATCTATAAATACTGCATTTTATTGGATGCAGTTTGCGATATGATGGGGGTATCTGCGCAGGTGTTTCGCCAGTTGTGCATTATGTTGTTGTATATGCTGGCGGGCTATACCCTGTATAAGAAAAAAATCCTCGACGAAGCGGGTAGCAAAGAACTGGCCACTATGCTGGTAAAGCTTATCATTCCTGCAGTGATTGTAAACAGCTTTTGCAGTGAATATACGCCGGAAAAAGCACAAAAGATTGCAGTAAGTGCATTGGGTGCAGCACTGCTGCTGTGCGTTTCGATTTTGATTGCGCGGCTTGCATTTCCGCATAAACCTATCGAGCAATTTTCGGCGACGTTTTCCAATCCTGGCTTCATCGGACTGCCGCTGATACAATCCATGCTGGGGGAAGATGCGGCAGTGCTTGTTGTAGCATTTATTGCAATGCTGAATATTTTGCAGGCAAGCTACGGCGTTGGCATTTTGCGGGAAAAGCAAGACAAAATCGAGTGGAAGCCACTGTTGCTGAATCCCATTGTTTTGGGAAGCGTGGGTGGCGCTGCACTGTTTGCTTCCGGTCTTGGTGCGCATATCCCTGATGTGGTGCAGACAACCTTACGCGGAATCAGCGCATTAAACAGCCCGCTGGCTATGATTGTACTGGGAACATACCTTGCCAAGGAAAATGTATGCAGCCTTGTGAAAACGCCGATGGTTTATGTTGTGTGTATCATTCGGCAGATATTGATTCCAATCGGTAGTATTCTGCTGCTGTATTTGTTCCCGGCTGATTTTAACTTAAAACAAGTGTTGCTGATTGCGGCAGCCTGCCCGGTAGGCGCAAATGTGGCAGTATACGCCCAGCTATACGACAAGGACTATGCCTACGCCGGGAAAATTGTAGTGCTTTCTACATTGCTTGCAGTGTTGACAATGCCGATCATGATTGCAGCAGGGAGTGCGCAGTTCTAAAAAGGGTAGACGAAAAAGGAAACAATAACTTTACTATGAATGAAAAGATTTCGCTTTATGAACGACGCAGGAGGCTGATAACAACTCTCTATGAGAGACAAAACGACACTGTGAGCAATCTTGCTTTTGAGTTTTCTGTAAGATCACATACGAATCGCAACGATATTCGGGTATTAGAATTGGAATATCCGATTTATACAAAGATGGGTGCAGGCGGTGGTGTATTCGTTCTTGATTCGAGTCGCTTGCAGCAGCGATGGCTGACTGTGCGTCAGCGAGAACTTTTAATGAATGTGTGCGATGCTTTGGACGACGAGCAAGTCTTGCTGATGAAATCCATCATAAGTGGATTGTCACCTTGAAATATGAACACCTCGTAAACGACTAGCACTTGCTATTGACTGACTGCTAACGGCTGGAGTGTACTAAACATACAGATTTGTTCTGTACAGCACCTTTACAACTGAATACACAGCATAACAGGTACTTTACTTTCCCGGTGGGGTGCACAGCAAGGTCTTGGCAGACCCCAACCCACGGCAGGGAGAGAACATAATGATACTCCAGATGCCCCACAGCTTCAGATGGGGTGACCGCGCTTGGGTTGTAAGAAGTAAGACCCTTGCAAAGTCAGTGAACGGTCGTTGCCAGCGGCTTGCCTGTTATGTTCCCATGTCTGGGGGCGAGCGGCAAATTAGACATTTTCTTCAGCATTTATTTTGATGTACGCGGTTTCTTTTATTATTTACATAACCGCGTGATTGACGCTATTACGCGCATTATTTGATTTTTATTGAATTCACATCAAGATTTGCGGGGAAAGTGTACCCACACGCCCGGATAAAACAGAGAAAATATAGAAAGAGCCCGGAGGGCCTTACCAAATCGGTAAGGTCCTCCGGGCTCTTTTTTCTCCCCGGAAGGTGTGTTCAAAATGGTTATACGAAGCAACAAAAAGGAGATGAGCAAATGGCAAAAAGAAGTGTTCATTATGCCCGCGGACCTCCAGAGTGAATCAGAGCGGATTCACTCTCTTGGATCAAAACCGAGAAAGTGAATCAAATCTGATTCACTCGCATACCGCGCCCAAACGCGCCCTGTATGGAGCAGATGTCCGGCATCGCACACTGATACCAGCAGCAAGAGAAAACCGCCGTTTGGGACGTTTCCGGGGCTGTGTGGCGGCGCGAGCCGTACAACTTAACACTAGAGAGTAAAACTTACTACACACAAAATTACGATAATATGAGATAATATACATATACCAAACAAGAAAGGATGATGCAAATGACTTTTACA
>CABQGZ010000764.1 GCA_902463835.1 uncultured Lachnospiraceae bacterium | reverse complement strand
CACCGAGACAATTCACAAATATATGGATTGTCTCGGTGTTTGACGCATGAATGAGTTTGTGTACAGCGTCCTTAATCAGAACGAGATTTCCATAAGAATCGTCTCCGCCGAGATGCCGTGGCAGCTTATGGTGGCAGTGAATTTCTCCGATGTGAGAGAACTCATCACCAGTAACTGCACATTTGCCCCATTGTGCCGAAAAGAGGGAGATACGGTTGTCTGCATATTCGGCACTATTGGAATAGGTTGGCATCCGCATGAGAGCCAACATCATTGAGACATTGATTCTCAAACAATCGTGAATACCTTCCCGTCCTTCGGGTGTATAGTAATTCCAGCTTTTCTTACGAAAAAGTGGATTTTTGTGCTGTGTATAACCTATCGGATATATAGGTTCGTTCGTACCAGCAACATACCGTATCATTTTGGATTTACCAAACCGGGCTTTTTCAAACGCAGTCAGCTCCCTGCCTTTTTTAACGAGGCGGTTGCCTGTACGGGTGCTAAGCCTGTTTGTCAGCAAAGTCATAATCGTGCGATTAAGGGACGCGCAATCATGATTGACGTGCGTAGCAATGCAATAATAATTCTGCATCCCTGTTACCATACTGTTGTACAATCTGATTTCGCCCTGTTCCCCGTATATCTTGCGGGGGTGGACGATTCTTTTTGCCTGTTCTTTCAGCTTCTCCCTCTTGTGCTCCAGATTCTTATCAGCGATATGCGACATAACCACGAGTTTATCGCCTTTTCTGTGTACTTTCATTTTGAAACCAAGGAACTCAGAATAATGATTTCTCACGTTGACTATCCTTGTTTTCTTTTCTGAAATTTCCAGTTTCAGCCGTTCTTTCAGCCAGAGAGTGACTGCACATTTGGTACGCTCAGCAACGTCCTTTGTTCTACAGAAGATGCGAAAATCATCAGCATAACGGACAATGAACATCTCTTTCAGATTGGATTTCTTTGCCTGCCGGTAGCCA
The DNA here is from genome assembly GCA_902463835.1 of uncultured Lachnospiraceae bacterium. Taxonomy (GTDB): domain Bacteria; phylum Bacillota; class Clostridia; order Lachnospirales; family Lachnospiraceae; genus 14-2. The sequence continues at coordinate 1,637 of CABQGZ010000764.1, read as the reverse complement.
TTTTCGGGTCTGGTGTTCCTCTTGCATATAGGACACCATTGCCATTGACTCTCTACCCAATGGTCTAATTCGTTGAGTACGATGTTAGCCAAGAGGGGCGAAATAATTCCTCCCTGAGGTGTTCCTTTGTCGGGCGTAACGGTAGTTCCGTCCTCAAGTCTGATAGGCGCTTTGAGTATTCTCTTTATAAGAAAGATCAGTTTCTTATCATGAATCCCCATAGCCCAAATCTGACGTATCAGCTTGGCATGGTTCACATTGTCAAAGAATCCCTTTATATCAAATTCAATAACATAGTGGAGATTTGCATGCTGTAATAGCTGATAACTTCTTGCTATTGCATTTTCTACCGAATGATTCGGCCTGAATCCGTAGCTGTTGTTGCTGAACTTAGCTTCACAAACAGGTTCCATTACCTGCTTGATACATTGTTGAACAAGCCTGTCCCATATACAAGGGATACCCAAGGGCCTTGTCTTGCTGGGGTCGTATGGCTTCGGTATCTCCTTGCGCCTTACTGGTTTGGGGCGATACCCATGTTTGCTTCCATTTACAATAAATCTTACTTTTTCGACCACTTCATCGGGGGTACATTTTCCGATGTCCTCGATTGTGAGGTTGTCTGTTCCGCTTGTCTTACTTCCTGTATTCTTCTTGATATTTCTGTACGCAAGCAAAATATTTTCTCTTTGAAGTATAACGGACATTAAATCTGTAAACACTTCTCCGTTTGTACTCGCTTGGTAGAGATTATCAATGGTGCTCTGCATTCCGTAATACTCATTGTGCCGCAGATTATCCTCACATAGCAGTTGTTTTTCCTTTTTCTTGGTCATAAGGCATCACTCTCCTTTCTGGGGAAAGTGTCCCTTTTTGTCATACTCGTAATCCTTATTAGATTGAATGACAACAATAGTTCCTAACCGACTAAAGCCCATTCCTCAAGCCCGCCTTTTTCGTTGGGCTGTCATAGGTTCGAGCTTCGCTTTTCGGCACAGATTAAGCGGCTTATATGATTCGTCCGCATATTGCAAATGTGCAACTCTGTACCTTTCCACGTTCCGATAACTCTATCTGTGCATATATCCTTAGGTGTCCGCTATAGTCCTGTCAGCTTGACTGTGCCTGTAACACAATACGGAGTTTCATATTTTCGATTCTTACTCCACCGCACTGACCCACATTTAAGTGTCCGTACATTTCTATACGGTAAACATCTAGACCCGTACATTCGCGGTTTTCGTCAGTCCGTCGTGGACAATTCTCACCATAGATATTTTGTAGACTCCCGGCGTGTCATCTGCATACAGTACCTCTACCGCACTTTCGTCAGCCGTGTTGCCACGCTGTTACGACAGACTTCCGCCGACTTTATCGAGCTCCAGACCCCTGCCTTTACAGCCGGAGCCGGTCGAAGTATCAGAGAAGGCATTTCAGGGCGTTACCCCGTCATTCTACCTTTCGAGTTATCAGTTGTTGCTTATCCCTTACGGAATAAGCCCGACGTTTTTAGCATCGCATGGCCATAAGTCTATGAAGTGTTACCCTCATAGAGCGATGTTTGTGCGTCAACGTGTCGCACCAAAGATGTTCTCCACCTCGCGGGAAGAAAGCAGGTCCTTGACATTCTGGGTGAT
>CABQGZ010000763.1 GCA_902463835.1 uncultured Lachnospiraceae bacterium | reverse complement strand
GATAAAATGCCATAGACTTACCCCATAAGTCTGTAAAGGAAAATCCGGTCAGCGTGAAGTACATTGTCACTGTCATATTCGCCGCAGATGATCAAAGTTGTCTGTTTCTTCACATCGCCCACGGTGGCGGTTTCATAGCGGACTTCTCCGGTTTGCGGATTGGAATAGGCATACTGAAAGGTGCAGCCGCTGTCATAGACCACCGAAACTTGCTCCCAGTTATCTTCAAACCCCGGTGCTGGCATTGCTGCCACATCCCCCTCCTCATGGGTCGGGGCTACGGTGCAGCCATCCTCTGTAAATGCAGACACGGAACCGTTCAGCTTGGAAACCGTAAACAGTTCGTCTCCGCTGGCAGGATTGCCGGGGGGTACTGTCTCAGTGGACGGCGCGTCAGGTATATGCTCCGTTTCTGCTTGTGTTTGTGATACGATTGCCTTTACATTCTTCTGATGTGACGGTTTTAAGCATCCGGCGATGATGATCACAACAAGGATTGTCAGCAGAAAAACAATGACTTTTCGATACATGGTATAAAACCTCCTTTTTGATTTCGGAGCGATCATACCATGCAGGCTCTTGAAAAGTCCTGTAAGAATTCAGGGTATCCTTGCGCATTCTTAAAAGTTTTTTAGAGAATCCTGTGATATAATGAAACCGAAAGGAGGGCTTTCCATGAGGCTTTTAGTGGTGGAGGACGATCAGAATCTCTCAGACGCCATTGCAGAGCAGCTGCAAAAGGAAGGTTATATCACCGACTGCTGTTATGATGGGGAAACGGCGCTGCACTACGCTCTGAATCCCGAATATGGCTATGACATTGTTCTGCTGGACAGAATGTTGCCCATTATTGATGGACTGACTGTTTTGAAAGCCATGCGGCAAAAGCAGATATTTACGCCTGTGCTGATTCTCACCGGGCTGGGAGAGCTGGAGGATAAAATTGAAGGACTGGACTGCGGTGCGGACGATTATCTGGTGAAGCCCTTTCATATCCGGGAGTTGCTGGCGAGAATCCGGGCTTTGACCCGCCGCCCGGTAGAGATTCAGGAGAGAAAGACTATCACGGCATATGGTTTGGTGCTGGATGCCGAATATCGGCGGCTAACCTATCAGGGAAAGTCTGTAATCCTAACCCAGAAGGAAACAAATCTCATTACTGTATTTCTGGAGCAGCCGGATATGGTACAGAGCCGAAGCCAGCTTCTTTGGAAGGTCTGGGGAGGCAATACGGAAGTGGAGGACGGAAATGTGGACAACTACATCCACTTCCTGAGAAAGCGCCTCCGGGAGCTTGGCTGTAAGGTCAGCATCAAGACCGTCTATGGTGCCGGGTATCGTTTGGAGGAAACACCATGATTGAAAAGCTGAGGAAAAAGCTGATGGTACTGTTTCTCACCAGCACCATGCTGATCTTCACCGCTGCTATGTTGGTCATGGCTGGCAATGCTGTGTCTCAGATTCGCAGCGCGGAAATTCAGTACGGAAATAACCTGGCGGACAGTATTTTTGAACAAGTCGTCAATGGGATCCTTGATTTTTCCGTTTACACCAAATCCAATGCCATGGTGCGTCTGTTTGACGGCACCACAACACAATCCAGCCCTGAGTGCTTTCCAACACCATTGGAAGTTCTGATTGAACGGACGAAGGAATCTGACACTGTTCTTTCCATGCAAGAGGAAGCTGCCGAGAACGGCACCTATGGCAAAAGCCGCACAGTCTATGCCATTTCCGGGAATCAGAAGGATGGGTATTACGCAATCCATAGTACCGTTCACAACGGCAAGACAATGGTGCTTGACCTGATATTGTTTTATCCCAGGGCTTCTCTTTTGGAGACACTGAAAAACGGCTGCAGTTTGTATCCTGTTGTTTGGCTGGGTGTATTGGTGCTCATGTATTTTCTCAGCCGCTTTTTGATTGGAAAGGCAGTAGAACCGGTGGAAGACACCATGAAAAGTCAGAAGGAATTCATTGCATCGGCGTCCCATGAACTGAAAGCACCATTGGCTGTGATTCAGGCTAATGCGGAAACCATGGAATCCAGCCAGAAACAGAAAATCATTCTGGATGAGTGCAGCCGGATGAGTAAGCTAGTTCAATCCATGCTTGCTCTGGCTTCCAGTGACGCGGGAAACTGGAAAATGGATATACGGGAGACTGATGTGGATACTCTGCTGATCGAAACTTGGGAGAAGTTTTCTGAAAGCGCAAGAAAGAAAAATATCCGCTTGAATCTGGACATCGAAGATCATTACCCCAAGACTCACTGCGATAAAGAGCGAATCAGCCAGGTTTTGGGGATTCTGCTGGATAACGCCATTACCTATTCCAGCCCCGGACAGACCATTGAAATGGGAGCCAAGGTGCTGCCCCAAAAGCTCGCTTTTCTCGTCATTGACCATGGTCCCGGCATCGCGGACGCTGAGAAGGAAAAAGTGTTTGAGCGGTTCTATTCCGGCGATCCTTCCAGAACGGATAAGGGACATTACGGTTTGGGACTGAGTATCGCACAGGAAATTGTAAGGCTGCATCGTGGTGTTGTTTGTTTGAAAGACACCAAGGACGGCGGGTGTACATTTGAAATTGTAATTCCAATTTAGATTATATTATTTTTCTT
>CABQGZ010000762.1 GCA_902463835.1 uncultured Lachnospiraceae bacterium | reverse complement strand
GATTCTTGGCGTTGCAGTAGTGCTGTATATTATCAATCAGTGGAGCAATCCGGCGTACAAGATCGTATGGACCTTTGTGATCCTGATCTTCCCCATCGGCGGTCTGTCCATCTACTTTGTGTTCGGCCGTTCCAAGCTCACGAAAAATACGCGGGAGCGGATGGAACAGGTTCACAGAGAGATTGCGGAATACCTTCCCCGGAATAAGGAGCTGGAGCAGGAGATATACCTGGAATCCAAGAGCACGGCCAATCAGTCCAAATACATTTCGGACTGGTCCGATTTCCCGGTCTACAGCAATACCAGGACGAAGTATTATCCCTGCGGGGAGGAAATGTTTCCGGATATGCTGGAAGATCTGAAGCGGGCGGAGCATTTTATCTTCATGGAATATTTTATCATTGCGGACGGGGTGATGTTCGACCGGATCCTTGCCATTTTAAAGGAGAAGGTTGCAAAAGGGGTGGATGTGCGTCTGATCTATGACGATTTCGGCTGCGTCACCACGCTTCCTCACAAGTTCTATGAGCAGATGCAGGCCATTGGAATCAAGTGCGTCACCTTTAACCAGCTCCGCCCTGTGATGTCCGTGATTATGAATAACCGGGATCACCGCAAGATCTTTGTGGTGGACGGCACCGTGGGGTATACAGGCGGCTTGAATCTGGCCGACGAATATATCAACGAGATTGAGCGGTTCGGTTACTGGAAGGACACGGGAATCCGTCTTTCGGGAGAAGCCGTCTGGAGCTTTACGCTGATGTTTCTGGAAATGTGGAATTATATCAACCGAACCACCGAGGATTACGAGAAGTATCGTCCCAGGAACTATCAGAAGGAACCCTTTGCTCCGGATGGCTATGTGCAGCCCTACGGAGATTCTCCTCTGGACAAGGAGAAGGTGGGAGAGAATGTATATATGAACATCATCGGACACGCCAGAGACTATGTATACATCTTTACCCCTTACCTGATCCTGGACAACGAGATGCTCACCTATCTGCGGAACGCAGCCAAGAGCGGCGTGGATGTGCGGATCGTCACGCCGGAGATTCCGGATAAAAAGATTGTGTTCTGGATGAGCCAGTCTTACTACCGAAGGCTGCTGGAGTGCGGTATTCGCATCTACCAGTATACCCCGGGCTTTATTCATGCCAAATCCTTTGTGTGTGACGACCGGGTTGCCACAGTGGGAAGCATCAATATGGACTATCGCAGTCTGTACCTGCATTTTGAGTGCGGTGTGTGGATGTATCGGTCCAGCGCAGTCCAGAAGGTGAAGGAGGACGCCCTTGCCACCTTCGCCAGATCCAGGGAGATCACGCTGGAATTCTGTGAGAATCAGCCCTGGATCAAGCGGGTAATATTAAGCGTGCTGCGTCTGATCGCACCCCTGGTTTAGCTAGGTCATAAAAAATATCCCCAGCACCTTTCGAAAGTAGTCTTTAAAATGCGCTTCTGGTATGGAACTGCCATACAGGATATCGATGCTGCCAATCTCTGTCCCATCCAGCTTATATACAGCTTTCCCGGCAATGTCGCCCTCCTTAAGAGGGGCGGCGGCTGTCTCGGGCAGCTGTATTTCTTTTATGATGGACTTCAGATCCTGCCCCTTCACATCAAGGTAGTGAAAGCTGTCCTGGTAGCGGAGAGGAACCTGGTCGGAAGTACCGCCGGTGACAGGAAGCTGGGGCAGTTTATCCTGATTGGCGTCCTCGTAAGTCTGACATTTTCCAAAGCCGTAATTCAAAAGGGCGGTGGCGTCCGCAAATCGAATTTTGGGATCCGGGGCGGCCATGATCACCGCGATCAGCTCCATGCCGTTCTTCTCGGCTGTGGCGGAGACACAGAATTTTGCCAGATCTGTGGAACCGGTCTTTAAGCCAGTAGCGTACTGATACTGGCGGATCAGCTTGTTGGTGTTGGTCAGGCCGAATTCGCTGGAGCCGCGTTTCGTTACGTGTGTGATATTTTCCATCCAGACGGTGCAGTAATTATGTATCTGGGGATAGCGGTTGATCAATTCCCTGGACATGAGAGCCACGTCATAGGCGGTGGTCATATGACCGTCCACATCCAGTCCGCAGCAATTGACAAAGGTGGTGTTCTCCATGCCAAGTCCCTTGGCTCTGGCGTTCATCTGATTCACGAATTCCTGCTCACTGCCGCAGATGAGCTCGGCCATGGCCACGCAGGCGTCGTTGGCGCTGGCGATGGAGATACATTTGATCATAGTGTCTACGGTCTGTGTCTCCCCCGGTTCCAGATAGACCTGGGAACCACCCATGCCTGCCGCGTATTCGGACACGGTGACGGTGTCCTCCAATTGGACGCTTCCCTTTTCCAGGGCGTCAAAAATGAGGATCAGTGTCATGATCTTGGTGATGCTGGCAGGCCGCAGCTGGGTATGAGCGTCTTTTTCACAGATCACGGTCCCGGTGGAAGCCTCCATCAACAGGGCGGAGGGGGCCGAGATTCCAGGGGCGTCCGAGGTATCGGTGGTATCTGTCTCCTGCCTGAAAGTTCCGGGCCATCCCGGCGTACTGGCGGAGCTTTCCTGCCAAAGCGGCTCTGCCTGGGACAGAAAACGGGCGGATGGCCAGTCTGCGGAGTAGTCGAGGCG
>CABQGZ010000761.1 GCA_902463835.1 uncultured Lachnospiraceae bacterium | reverse complement strand
ATAGATCTGTCTGAATATGTGGAGAAAGGCATATCCGGGAGCGATCAAAAAGAAGGAAATATGATATTTGTCCGAAAGGTTTTTGATGACCGGATAACGGTTGTATATACGAGAGACAGTGCTGTCTATTGGGCTGGGCTGTTTAAATTCTGGATCATTGCCATAGGGCTGTCCATGGCAGTTATCGGCCTGACTTTTTTGATCACCTATAAGATATCAAAAGAGATATCAAAGCCCATTCGCATCATGAGTGAGCAGGTACCCCAGATCGATCTGAAAACGGGAATGGGATATGAGGAGGTTGCCACAGATATCAGCGAGCTGCAGATTCTGTCCACATCCTTAAAAGAGATGAGCGAACAGATTCAGGATTCCATGCGGCAGATCATCGCCCTGAAGGATTACGAGGTGCATGCCAGAATGCTGGCGCTGCAGGCGCAGATGCAGCCCCATTTTCTCTTTAATACCCTGATGATGATCGCCGGTATGGCGGACGAAGAGGGAAACCAGAAAATTTACCGGGTATGTATGAATCTAAATAGTATGTTCCGGTACATAGCGGCGGAAGAGACAGACGGGGTTCAGATGTTTGAAGAGATCCGGCATATTGAGAACTATGTGGAGATTATGAAGGAACGGTTCCCGAACAGCGTGATCGAGATTGACATCCCCCTGGAGATGATGGACTGCATGATTCCCAAGCTGACCATACAGCCTCTGGTGGAAAATGCCTTTAAGTACTGTAACCGGCAGAGCCCGCAGATCGGTGTGAAAGGCCGGATAGAGGAAAATGGCAGATGGACCGTGGAAGTGACAGACAACGGAAGTGGATTTTCACCGGAGAAAAAGAAAGAGATCATGGAAAAGTGCCGGGAGAGCTTAGAGAGCGAGAAAACATTTTCCAGACAGATTGACGGAATGGGAATGGTCAATGTATTTGTGCGGCTGCAGCTATTTTACGGGGATCATATGACCTATTATATTGAGGAAAACACAAGCAGAATTGTGATTGGAGGGTATAAGGATGGAAGGAAAGACGGAGCGTAACAGGATAACCACAGTTGTTGTGGAGGACGAGGAGAAGATACGTGATTTCATATGTGCAAAGATCGTATCTCTGGATGACGATTTCGAGATCGTAGGCCGGGCGGGCAATGGCAGAGAGGCAATGGAGCTGATCCAGGCGCTGCGGCCCCAGGTGGTGTTCACCGATATCTGCATGCCGGTGATGGGCGGCATGGAGTTGATAAAGGAGGTTCGGCAGCTGAATCCCAAGACGATCGTTGTGATCCTGTCCGGATATTCAGACTTTACCTATGCCCAGCAGGCCATCCGATATGGCGTTATGAATTATCTTCTAAAGCCCATTGAGGATGATATGCTGCTGGAGCAGCTGTTTGATATCAAGAAAAGTCTGTCTTATTCCAGCGTCAAAAAGCAGCGGAATATCGTGTATTCCCGGGGATATCAGCTGATATCAGAGAATCAGGAAGCGTTTGCACTTGCGGTGGTATGTCTGGGAAATGTAATCTACAGCATGCAGGACGAAGAAGTGATTCGTTTTTATACGGAGAAGATGGAGCAGATATTCTGGAATGGCATCATGGAAAAGCAGTTTGGAGGCAGCTCGTGGTTTGTGGCAGATGACCATGTGATGAATCAGAAGATCATAGCGGTGAAGGCGGATCTGAAAAATTCCGTGGAATCGTCTGAACTGGCAAAGAGACTTCAGCGTGCAATAGGGGAAGAGACGGATCTGAGCATCAATCTATGCTGTGCCAGGCAGCCAGTGGCGCAGAAAGATCTGTGGAATGAAGTAAAACAGATGCGGGACATCATCAAGAAACGGCTGATCATCGGTGAAAGTAATGTCTTTTATATGGAAGACAGGGAAGAACCAGGCAATCACATGCTTGAGATCATCAAGATGAAGCTGAACACATATGTGAAAAATTATTTCATCAGCACAGATCTGGATAATTTTATGGATGAGATACGTGTTGTTTTTAAATACATGAAGAACAATCATGCACCCCAGGAGAGTATTGAAAAAATATGCGTCTACGTTCTGCATCTGCTGGAATTCTCCAATCAGGGCTATGAGCGGGAGCAGTTGGATGAGCTTCAGAGCAGGATGCTGCAGAACATCAGTCTGGAGACCTCGGAGGAGGCGTTGTTTGAGAGCCTGATTCAGCTGTTTGGCACCATAAACAGCGCGGGAGACGAAGAAAAAGAGATTGAAAAGATACGGGCATATATCGATGAGCATTATCTGACCATTGAGAGTATGGAGGAGGTGGCGGATGAGTTCGGCTACAACTACACGTATCTGTCCAGAATGTTCAAGAACAAGGCCGGGGAGTCCATGAGCCGCTATATCTTAAATAAGAAGCTAGATCTTGCCAAGGAAATGCTGCGTACCAGAACAGAGCTGAAGGTGACGGAGATCAGCGATCTGTGCGGATATAATGATTACCGATATTTTGGGAGAGTGTTTAAAAATGAGGTGGGAGTCAGCCCCAGCGAGTATCGGGATGGGATGATGCAACAGTTTTAGCAGTTTGACTTGCGCTATTCCGCAAAATTGGTGTTAAAAAAAGAAAATTTTCCAGTTGTCAATTTGGA
>CABQGZ010000760.1 GCA_902463835.1 uncultured Lachnospiraceae bacterium | reverse complement strand
GATCTTATACATGTCAGAGAGACGCATTTCATTGATCACTTCTTTTGTTTTACCACAAAGAAGCTGATGATGAATGAGAAGTCCCGTATGATCTCCCAGATACAGGGCATGGTCAGGCATATGGGTGGTGAGAATCACCGCTATGCCTCTGTCTGCTAATTTTTCTATCATTTGTATGCCCCGGTATTGATTCCCATAGTCGAGATGATTCGTCGGTTCATCCATGACGATCATATCTGGCTGCTGCAGAATGGCACGCGCAATGACTGCCTGCCGTTGCTGCCCGCCGGAGAGCGTATTGAAAGGTTGATCCCTTCTATCATAAATCCCCATCTCTGCCATAATAGTGTCTGCTCTGTCTTCATATTCTTTAGAAGGAGATTGGAATAAGCCCAAATGAGGGGCACACCCCAAAAGCACATAATCTTTTAGAGCGAAAGAGTAGGCATTATCCTGCATCTGGGGTACATAACCGATATGGCTGGTAAAATCACTCCCTGCCTCGAAGGCATCATATCGATGCCCTTCATCATCTTCAAAGAATACACTGCCTGTCTCAGGATGCAGGAAACCAATGATGCTCCGAAGCAAAGTGGACTTGCCCGCTCCATTGGCCCCTAGAATGGAAAATATTTCTCCTTTCTTTACCGTAAAAGAAACATTTTCCCATAAATGCTGTCCTTTCTGATACCCAAAGGACAAATTCTTCACTTCCAGTTTCATGATAACTTCATCCTCTGCCGTACCAATAAATAGAAATAGAAAGGCGCACCTACCAGGCCGGTTAAAATACTGAGCGGAATTTCTGCTTCCAGTGCTGCTCTGGATAAAGTATCAATAAAAAGAAGAAATAAGGCGCCAAGTACCATAGCAATGGGTAATAACTTGCGATTATCCGGCCCTACCATCATGCGAGAAAAGTGAGGAATGACCAATCCTACCCAGCCAATGGTCCCGCTGATACAAACGGAGCAGGCTGTCAGAATGGTGGCACAAAGAATCACTGCATACCTGAGGAATCCGTTGTGTTTCCCTAACATATGATTTTCTTCTTCGGATAGTGTCAGAATATTCATCCGCCAGCGAATAAGCATCATGAAAATCATGCAAAGTAAGATAGGCACTCCGCTAGATAGCAAATTCGTCCAAACCACAGAAACAAGTGACCCCAGCTGCCAATATGTAATAGCAGGCAATTGTGTATCGCTATCTGCCAGGTACTTTATAATTCCCAAAAGAGAACCCGTGAGACCACTCACAATAATGCCGGAAAGCACCAGCATAACAATGGAATTTTTCCCTATGATGCGTGGAATCGACACCGCCAGGAAAACAGCCAGAAGACCACCGACAAAAGCCCCTCCCTGGACTCCTACCTGAGAGAATCCAAGAAGAATGCACAAGGAAGCTCCTACACAAGCACCGGATGACACTCCCAGCATATCTGGTGCCACTAGAGGATTTTTAAATACGCTCTGGTAAGATGCCCCGGATAAAGACAAAGCGGCTCCAATCATCATAGCAGCTAAAGCCCGGGGGAGACGGAGTGTATAAATAACGCTGCTGGCTTGATTCGACCAATCCTGTACCATTGGATACAGAGGAGCCAGGATAATTTTCACCACATGAACAGGTGAAATATAATATCTCCCTAGACTGATACTGCACACCGCCATCATCAGTAAAGCAAAAATCAGCAGCATCATGAGAAAATGAAATTTCCTCTCCGTGATAGTATTCATAAGATCTCCTTCAAACACATATCATTCACCAACGGCTATTTTGATTCTCTTTATCCGCAAAGATCATAGCCAGATCTTCATCAGACAAATCATAATGCATGAAATCTTTATAAAAAGCCTTGGTATCTCTTCTCACATCAATATCTTTGAAAATTTCAGGTTGTAAGAGGGTGGCCAACCATTTCATCATGAGCGGTGTCTCTACCCCCGGTGCATCCCAGCGGTATATACCCATCGGTACTTTATATACGTGGTGATTCTGAACTGCCTTCACGGTACTCCAATCCTGTCCAGGAATTCTATTTTCATATAAATCGTCCGGAATAAAGGTATCAAAATTACTCAGAAGAATAATATCTGGATTGATGCGATACACTTCTTCCATTGAAATATCTTTGTTGCTGTCTGAGTTTGCTTCCTGCTCAAATGGATTGGCACCACCGCTAATTTGAATGGCTTCGTGAATAAAATTATTATTGCCTTGGAGACGCAGCTTGCTGTTTTTCAAAAACAGAATCGTTGGTTTATCTGCTTTTTCTACCTCTGCCTTGTGAGCTGTGATTTCACTATACGCATGATCATAGTACGCGTTGAGCTGTTTTGCCCGATCCTCTTTTCCAAGCATCTGCCCAACAATGAGGAAGCTTTTTTTCAGGGTATCTACACTATCATTATTGATCATGACAGTAGGAATCCCGATTTGTTTCAGCTTATCGGCATCTTTTTCTTGATAAGACCAAAGCACAGCGCTGTCGATGCCTGCATTCGCTAAACTTTCCGCATGGATAGAAAAATCCTGTCCAATCATTTTGGCATCCAGTTGACCAAAGTGACTGTCCATTTTTTCCAGGAAGTGTCCTTTATAAGCTGACATAGCCCCTGGA
>CABQGZ010000759.1 GCA_902463835.1 uncultured Lachnospiraceae bacterium | reverse complement strand
ATCATAGAGATAGGCACAAGAAAGGGGAAGAGAGCGGATGAAGGTGAAAAAATATGTTCCGTGGATTGCGGGATGTCTGGGACTGATAGGTCTGATTCTTGTTTTGACAGTGCTGGGATTATTGGAAAAAAATGTAGAGAAGGAGGAAGAACAGACAGTTATTCTGACCATGATGCTTCCCCAGACCCACAATAAGAATTTTTTCATACAGCTGATCGATCAGTTTGAGCGCGAGCATGAACATATTCAGATTGAACTGCAGGTAATTCCGGACAACCAGTGGCTGGATGTGGTCAAGAAAAAGGTGCTGGTGTGTGAGACGCCGGATATTATAAGGATCGATCGGTATCTGCTGGAAGATATCGGGGCGGAATATTTTGTGGAGATGACGGAGGAAAAGCCCTGGTATGACAGGGTTATCCCCATGCAGCGGGAGAGTAAGGAGGTAAATGGAAAATTATATGGTTTACCTGTCAACTCAGGGGAAAGCTTCGGTGTGGTATATAACAGAGAGATTTTTGAACGGTATGGCCTGGAGATTCCGACGAATATAGAGGAGTTTGAGGAAGTATGTGAGAAACTGAAGCAAAATAATGAAATACCGGTATATGTATCTGACAAGGATTCCTGGACCGTACAGGTGGCTTTTAACGCCATAGCCCCCCAGGTGATAGAACAGGCGGTCTGGGAAAAATTGAGAGTTGGCCAGATCTCCTGGAGTGAAATTCCGGAATTTGTAGAAATTTTCCAGCGGATGAAGGGGCTGCGGGAGAAGGGATATACAAATGAGAATTACCGGGATGCGACTTATACAGGAGCAGTAAATGTTATGGCACATGGGGAGGCAGCCATGTATATCGCGGGAAATTTTTTCGTTCAGGATGCATTGGCACTGAACCCCGAATTGGATTTGATGGTATTTCCGGTACCTTATGAGAGAGATGTTCTGACATGGATGGAGGGTCAGGGGCAGCTCTCCGTGTTCCGGGATTGCCGCCATCAAAAGGAGGCGGAGCTATTTCTGAATTGGTTTTCTCAGGCGGAGCATATGGATGTATTTACAGAAGGCTGGGGATGCCTGCCTGTTTTTTCGGATCAGAAGCAGCATTTGTCGGAAAGCCAGCAGTTCCTTCAGGAGGAATATGTGATACCCGGACGGACTGTGGCAGCGGTGCAGGATCGGTTCCCGGAGATTGACTGGAGTGATTTTTGGACTTGCCAGCAGGGGGTATATATCGGAACACTGAGTCCCCAGGAGGCGTTGGACATGTGGGATATATACTACGAAAGACAGATAGCAGCAGGAGCAGGACAGGGAGGGATGTAAGGCTCATGATGGGGATCGGTTTATGATTTTTCAAAAAGAAAGTGTATGAAATTACATTTTAGAATGAGGTTTTCTCTTTTATAATGGGATCATCAAAGGAAGAAATGAACTTCCAATATCATGAAGGAGGAAACAAACATGAAGATGAAAAAACTAAAAGCTCTGCTGGCATTGACCTTAGGAGCGAGCCTGATTTTAGGAGGCTGCGGAGGCGCAGGAGACAAGCCGAAGGACAATAACGAGCAAACTGGAAATGAGAATCCAGGGAATAATAATGGAGATGAGGTAAAACTGGTGTATTGGTCTCAGTGGGCAGAGACAGAGACCCAGGGAGAGGTGATCCAGAAGCTGGCGGATGAATTTATGGCATCACACAAGGGATGTACCATTGAAATCCAATGGAATGGACGTGATCTCAGTAAGACCCTGAAGCCGGCTCTGGAGGGCGGAGAGCAGATTGATATCTTCGAATATCCGTCCCAGTACGGCGATCAGTTGAAGGATTATTGTCTGGATCTTAAGGGGTATGTAGATAAGTCCTATGACTCTCTGGGCGGAAAGAAGCTGAGCGACAGCATTCTTCCGATGCTCTTATCCACACCGGAGCTGCAGACCGGAATCAGTGATAAACTGCCGGCAATCGGATATCAGCCCTTTATGACGTTGTTTATGTACAACCAGAGTATTTTTGATGAGGCAAATGTGACAGTGCCTGTGAACTGGGCGGAATTGGACGCAGTCTGCGCGAAGATTAAGGAGGCAGGATATTCTCCGATTACCGTGGACAGCGCATATGCGCATTGGCTGCCGGGATTGTACTTATCCCGTGAAAAGGGGCAGGAGTGGGTGACACAGCTGGCTTTCGATACCACCGGCGAAATGTGGAAGGATCCGGCTGTGAAAAAGATGGCAGAGGCCTTCGCGGATTTTGCGGCCAAGGGGTATTTTGACGCAAATGTAGCTGGTAACGTATATCCGGCCGGGCAGGCAGACATTGCTAACGGAAAGGCGGCTATGTACTATAATGGCACGTGGCTGCCCAATGAAGTGGCTGAGATTGCCGGCAGTGATTTTAAATGGGGCGCGTTTAACTTCCCGGATGTTGTAGATGGTGCAAATAAGTTTGTGACGGAAGGTGTTGCCGGCTCGGCAATGATCTCGGTGAACAGCGGCTGCAAAAATGCGGATCTTGCGATGGAATTTGTGGCAAGCTTCTTCTCGACGGAGCATGATGCAGAATTCGTCAAAGTAGCAGGACATATTCCGGCAGTTCCAAACGGCGCCTGGGGCGAGGCGATGCAGCAGGTAAAG
>CABQGZ010000758.1 GCA_902463835.1 uncultured Lachnospiraceae bacterium | reverse complement strand
TTTCTCAAAATTGAATATAAGCATTAGACATTTCTACTGCTCAAAGATACGATATAGGTGTTCGAAAGGACACCTATATTTTTTGTGTGAAAGTGAAGGAGAAATCATGACGAAGCAGGAAGCGAGTGAGCGCTACAACATCCCAATCTGGCTTCTGGACGAATATGAAAGCTGGGGGCTTTGCCAGGAAGTCAAAAAAGTGATGGGGTCCTGGCAGTACGATGACAGCGATCTGGAGCGCCTCAGCATGATTATGACGCTGCACGATGTGGGATTTACGGGAAGCGAGATCGAGACCTATATGCGTCTGCTTCAGGAGGGAGATCACACAAAGGAGCTGCGAATGCAAATGCTCACGCAAAAACGGGAGCATGCGTTGGACGAGATCCACTTCAAGGAAGCACAGCTCGCAAGGCTGGACTACCTGCGACACAGTATTAACACCAAGAATAAGCTTTTACCGGAGGTATTCCCATGAAAAAACGAATTTCTATGATTATGGTTATCTGTCTGTTGATCTCCCTGACAGCCTGCGGCGTGAACAGCGGAACGAACAGCAATACGGAACCATCCGCAACCCAATCCCAGGCCGAAACGCCGCCCTCCGAACCTGCGGCAGAACCGACAGAAGAAGCCGCTAAAATGCTGGTTGTGTATTTCTCCGCCACCGGCAATACAAAGGCCGTTGCGGAAGAAATCACTCGGCTGACAGGAGCGGATCTGTACGAGATCGTCCCGGCAGTTCCCTACACCGACGAAGACTTGAATTACAACAACAATGAATGCCGTGCCAATCAGGAGATGAATGACGCCTCTGCCCGCCCTGCCATCGGAAGCGAAGCCATTGATGTTTCCTCCTACGACACCGTGTTTATTGGTTACCCCATCTGGTGGGGAACGATGCCGCGGATCATCAATACTTTCCTGGACACGTATGATCTCTCCGGAAAGACAGTGCTTCCTTTCTGCACATCCGGCAGCAGCGGTATTACCCAGTCTGTAACGGATATCCGGTCGGCACCATGGTAAACGGGAAGCCAAACTGGACTCTGGTGGGGCATCTGGGCATCATCGGTCATGACCGGGTGATGGTGAGCATGAGCGACAGCCATTATTCCAATCAGGGCATCCGTGCGATGAAGACCCTGTCCATCAATATCGTGGATGAAGCCATGCTCAAAGAGGCTGATTATGCGGGGTGCGTCAGCGGGGCAAAAGAGGATAAATCCAAGCTGTTTGCCCATCACATCGCAGATGGCGGCGTACCGATCATTGACGCTGCCCCTGTTTCCATGGCCTGCACGGTTGAGGATGTCTACAAAACGGAAGGCTTTGAGAGCTTCATCTGCAAGATCGCAGCCACCTATGCGGAGGAAACCGTGCTGGATGACAGTGGCAGACTGGATTACAGCGTTCTCAAGCCGGTGCTGTTCGAGATGCCCACTTATCAGTATCTGAAAACCGGCGAAGTGTTGGGCCAGTGCATGAGCATGGGAGGGAAGGAAGTATGAAAACAATGGATCAAAAAGAATTCGCCCGTGAAAATGTGTTTGGCTTGGGGGCAGAGAACACGGCCTATGCCAAGTATTTCATCGGGCAGTCGTATCTGAACCCGCTGACAAATCCGGAAAGCGGACTTTTCCTGGCAAATGTCACCTTTGAGCCGGGCTGCCGGAACAACTGGCATATCCACCACGCAAAAAAAGGCGGTGGGCAGATGCTGATCTGCACCGCCGGTGAGGGCTGGTATCAGGAGGAAGGCAAAGCGCCGGTGTCGCTGACTGCCGGCACGGTCATTACCATTCCGCCGGGCGTTAAGCACTGGCATGGAGCGAAGAAAGACAGCTGGTTTTCCCATATTGCCGTTGAGGTTCCCGGCGAGGATACCTCCAACGAGTGGTGCGAGCCGGTGACAGAGAAAGAATACTGTGAATTGGAGGAAAGATGAAATGAGCAAGAAACTGGTAGCCTACTTTTCCGCCAGCGGCACGACAAAAAAGGCCGCTGAGCGTTTGGCAAAGGCCACGGGCGCTGACCTGTTCGAGATCAAGCCCAAAGTCCCGTACAGCAGCGCCGACCTGAACTGGATGGACAAAAAGAGCCGCAGCAGTGTGGAGATGAGTGACCCGTCCTCCCGCCCGGAGATTGCGGAGGAGCTTCCCCATCTGGTGGTATGTTGCGCCCCGTATTATCAACACCTTTGTGGAGAGCTATGACTTTACCGGAAAGACTCTGGTGCCCTTTGCCACCTCCGGCGGCAGCGGCATGGGAAGAACGGTGGATGAATTGCAAAAACTCTGCCCGAATGCGAATTGGAAAGCCGGTAAAATGGTGAACGGCATATCCGACAAAGCACTTGCGGACTGGGCAAACACGCTTTAAGGAGGGTGCCCCATGGAACTGCAAAAGACTGACCCGGAATTTATGGAGCGCTTTCGGCACTTCGCCTTTGATGAGGTGGTGAAGGAAGAAAAACAGCAGCTCGATGCGCCTACGCGCTATCTGGCAATTCTCGCCGCTTTGATCGGATGCGGCGGCGTGGATGCCTTCCAGGAAATGCTGCCCGCCGCGCTGAAAAACGGTGTTACGCCGGTGATGGTCAAGGAGACCGTTTATCAGGCCACCGATTATCTTGGCTAC
>CABQGZ010000757.1 GCA_902463835.1 uncultured Lachnospiraceae bacterium | reverse complement strand
GATGATCTAACTTTTTCAAGCAGAAAGACCATACCTTTTTCTTTTAAACAAACAATCAGAAAAACCTTATTCAAAAATGGATACAAGGCCTCTGACTCCAAAACGTTTAGTAACAACGGATCGTGGCAGCCAGTACACATCAAGAGAATTAATCTCCCTGTTGGAGGGTTATGGGATCCAGGTCGGCATGGATGGAGTTGGTATAAGCAAGGACAACATCTTTGTCGAGAGGACCTAGAGGACACTGAAGTACGAAAGGGTCTTCTTAAGGGACTATCGATTCTTCGAGGATTGGGAAAGAGGCTTGGGGGAGTTTGTTGGCTTCTTCAACAACAAGAGAATTCACCAAGGCTTGGACTATAAGACTCCAGAAGAGAGGTATACAGAGAAGGTACATTCCCTAATGTCAATGAGGATATAGAGGTAGCTTAACAATCCGAATAATTATTGAAGATTTGTCTTGACATGCCTCTTAGCATAAAAGGCTTGTCAGATTCGTCAAGGACAACTTCCTGGCCGGAAGGGCCTTCTGGAACTACAACGATCTCAACGAAGCAGCCTTGCAGTGGTGTGACAGACGGAACCGCACATGTCGCAGGGCCGTGGACATGGTTCCGGATGCCACACATCGGGAGAAGTACCTTGCCGTGGCGAAGCGACTGCCCGAGAATCCGGAGCTTCTGTTCTACATGTGCCCGGAAAGGAAAATATCCTTCGACGGGTTCGTCAATTATGAGGTCGCAGGTTCGGAGTGCCGTACAGGCATCTGGGCAAGACCGTACGGGTAAGCCGCCGCAGAACGACGCTTTGCATCTACTGAATATTCCACCGCCTGAGCACCTCCGTTCCGCATTTGAGCACCGGGAATCCGGAATCAGCACCATAGATCCGGAAAAAAACGAATCCGCTCACGACACCACCAATTCTGATTGAGTACCGCCTAGAAATGAAAGGCACAACGAAAGCTGAATCCATTCATTCAGGAGGGCAAAACAACGGCACGAACAATCAACGTCAAAATCCTCCTTGGGCTCAGACACTCCGGCATGTCAATGAACGACATAGCCACAGACAGTCACATTTCCAAGCATTCCGTCAGCGAAGTATGTAGGATTGCACAGAAACTCGGAATCACGGAAGATGAAGTCAGCTGGTCTGACAACGGGCAATTGTACCGCAGGTTCTTTCCGGACAAGAGGACTGCACAGGAGTTCTATGAACCTGCAGACTACGATTATGTTCTCAGGAAACTTCGCACGCCTGGAGACAGGATGGAAGTTGACTGGTCGGGACCTGCAATGCATTATCTCGACAGATACACAGGCAGGAAGGCAACCGCATACCTGTTCTGCTCGAATCTTGCCTACAGCAGACTTCTCTCATTCTTGCGGAACTTGACCGCAAGGATGCGGTGATGAGATTCGCAAAAAGGCTGGCGAACTATGACCTTCTGATCCTGGACGAGTGGCTTTCCACGGTCCCTTCAGAGCCGGAGATCAACTTCCTGTTCTAGCTGGCCGAGAAGCGGAGCGAAATCCATTCGACCATCCTCTGCGGCGTCTATGAGCCACTGTCATGGTGTGAGCGAATGGGTTCATCGGCTCAGTCGGAATCGATTGTGGAGCGTTTGATCCATACGCCAATCAACATCGACTGTGGAGACTTCAACATGAGGAATTACCTGAACAGACATTCTCCGAAGAATTGGCGGTACCGGCACCGAATGGCGGTGCTGTTTAGCGGATTACCTTCCGGTGCTCTCTGCGGAGCACCGGTACCATTCCAGCGTAATAATCACTCTTCAGGTACAGCCATGAGAAAAACTCCAATTTATTTACGGTCCGATTATATCATAACCAAACTAAAACAACAAGTTTTATTCTTCGGTTTTGCAGAAAAATATCCCTGGATTACGAAGAAAGCCTCCCCTTTCAGGATGGCTGACTGCCATATTTATCATATATTTTGGCTTTCTTTGGCAAAAGCCCGTTCTAGCGCTTTATCTATAGTCCGATATTTTGGGAAACTCTTATTAAATTTAAAAGAGTTTAGGACTGAATATCTATTTCAATCGAAGATAAAGGAACCCAAGTAAGATATGGTTCTACTTTTGCGATGAACTTAGGTTTACTTTGATGAATGCAGGAGTCCCAATAATGAGCTTGCTTCTTTATGCTCATTCAAGCACAGATATTTATGACGTTTACTATAAATACGGAGAAAAGTATGATAGGGCAATAAACCCAAGACATTCATCTTGATCTATAAAACATAGCCTCTAATGGCAAAACAACATTTACAATTCTCGAAATCATTTTCTCAGCACTTTGCAATTTTGGAGATTGATCCCCACGCAAGAGTTCTACTCTTCGTCACTGTCAAACAAAAACGGTGAAATTGCCTTTTTTGCCTCAATATATTCACGCATATCAAGTATGGACTGTTGCAACATTTGATGTGTAAATCTCGCATTGTGAGTATTCTCTGGGTGATGCATCACATCACGAATATAATGTGTTTCCGTGTGCATTTCATTATGAAGTGATCCATCGCTTCTAACCCGTGTATAAGGAATCTGTTTTCTCCCTTTTTCGTAATCAGATAACCACTCTTGACGTTTCAAAAAACCATAAAGTTCATCA
>CABQGZ010000756.1 GCA_902463835.1 uncultured Lachnospiraceae bacterium | reverse complement strand
TTCACCGCCTCCGTCATCTTCCCGTTGCGGAAAGCCGTTGCAAAGAACTTGGCGCTTCCCTCCGGCTCATCTCCTGCAGAAAATCCGCCCGGGAACATGATGATCTGGGACTGGTCAATGGCCTTTACAAATTCCTCCACAGAATCGCGAATGCCCGCCGCATCCAGGTTCTTAAATACCTTCACAATGGTGTTGGCGCCTGCCCGTTCAAAGGCTTTTGCGCTGTCGTACTCGCAGTTGGTTCCCGGGAATACCGGAATAAATACGGTTGGCTTCGCCACTTTATTTTTGCATACGTAGATATCTTTTGTATCGTAGAGACCAGTCTCCACCACATCAGTATCAATGGTTGCCCGTGTTGGGAACACCTTCTCTAAGGGCTTTGTCCAGGTGCCCAGTGCCTCCTCCATAGCAATCTTCATATCGCCATAGACCAATTCCGGTGCTTCAGTCACCTCGCCTAACAACTGATATCCTTCCACCAGCGCCAGCTTATCCGCCGGAACCTCTGCCACCAGATTTCCAAAACCTGGGGCAAAGAGAAGCTCACTGCTCACGCTCTCGTCAATAACAACGCCAAGCTTGTTGCCAAATGCCATCTTGCTGACTGCGGCGGCAACACCCTTGCCGTCCACCGCGTAAGCGGATACCACTGCGCCCTTGGCAATCAGTTCCCGAATCATATCATACAATCTCATCACCTGCTCATATACCGGCAGATCATAGCTGTCCTTCTGGATCCCAAAGTGTACGATCTTATTTCCTGCCTGCTTAAATTCCGGAGTGATGATATCCTTCTCCTTTGCCACATCCACCGCGAAAGACACCAGTGTGGGCGGAACATCGATCTCATTGAAGGAGCCGGACATAGAATCCTTGCCTCCAATAGAGGGAAGGCCGAATCCAATCTGAGCACTGTAAGCGCCCAGCAATGCCGCGAAAGGCTGACTCCAGCGGCTGGGCTCCTCGCTCATTCTCCTGAAATACTCCTGGAAGGTGAACCGGATCTTCCTATAATCTCCGCCTGCTGCCACGATCCTTGCCACGGATTCCAACACAGCATAGACCGCGCCGTGGTAGGGACTCCAGGAGGACAGATAAGGATCAAAGCCATAGGACATCATGGTCACCGTATCACAGGTTCCAGTCATAACGGGAAGCTTCGCCACCATACTCTGTGTCTCAGTGAGCTGATATTTTCCGCCATAGGGCATAAATACGCTGCCAGCGCCGATGGAACCGTCAAACCGTTCCACCAGTCCCTTCTGGGAGCACACATTCAAGTCTGCCAGTGTGGACAACCATGCCTCTCTCACGTTTCCTGCCTCCAGAGCCCTGGCCGTGCTCTCTATCTCAATCTTGTCAAAGAAATTGTCCTCCTTCACCGGAATGTCCACGGCTACCGTTGTCTCTTGATGCGCGCCGTTGGTGTCAAGGAAGGCTCTGGAAATATTAACAATCTCCTTTCCTCTCCACTCAAGAACAAGCCTCGGCTCCTCGGTCACAACCGCTACTGCTACCGCCTCCAGATTCTCCTCCTCCGCATAGGCCAGGAACTTGTCCACATCCTCCGGTGCCACCACCACAGCCATACGCTCCTGGGACTCGGAGATTGCGATCTCCGTGCCATCCAGACCGGCGTACTTCTTCGGAACCTTATCCAGCTGTACCCGAAGACCATCCGCCAGCTCTCCGATAGCCACGGAGACACCGCCTGCACCAAAATCGTTACATTTCTTAATAATATAGGCTACTTCCTCCCGGCGGAACAACCTCTGAATCTTCCGCTCAGTAGGCGGATTTCCCTTCTGAACCTCCGCACCGCAGGTGTCGATGGACTGAGTGGTATGAGCCTTGGAGGATCCGGTAGCACCGCCGCAACCGTCACGTCCCGTACGGCCCCCCAGCAGGATGATGATATCCCCCGGGTCGGACGTCAAACGCTGCACCGCGCGCCTGGGCGCTGCTCCCATAACGGCACCAATCTCCATACGCTTTGCCACATAGTTGGGATGATAAATCTCCTTCACGTATCCGGTGGCAAGACCAATCTGATTGCCGTAGGAGCTGTAGCCCTGAGCTGCTCCCCGCACCAGCTTCTTCTGCGGCAGCTTTCCGGCAAGAGTATCCTTCACAGAGACCGTGGGGTCTGCCGCCCCCGTCACACGCATGGCCTGATACACGTAGGTACGGCCGGACAGGGGATCACGGATTGCTCCGCCCAGACAGGTGGCGGCCCCGCCGAAGGGCTCGATCTCTGTGGGATGGTTATGCGTCTCGTTCTTGAAGTTCACAAGCCACTCCTCAGTCTCGCCGTCCACTTCCACAGGCACTACGATGGAGCAGGCGTTGATCTCGTCTGACTCCTCTTGATCATTCAGCTTTCCTTCCTTTTTCAGACGCTTCATGGCCATCAGCGCCAGATCCATCAGACACACAAACTTGTCGTCTCTGCCCTGGTAGAGTTCCTTGTGGGTATTCAGATAATCCTGGTAGGTGGCCTCCATCGGCGCCCGGTAGTAACCCTCCCCAAAGGTCACATCCTTCAACTCTGTGGAAAAGGTAGTGTGCCGGCAATGATCGGACCAATACGTATCCAGCACCCGGATCTCCGTCATGGACGGGTTGCGCTTTTCTTCGTT
>CABQGZ010000755.1 GCA_902463835.1 uncultured Lachnospiraceae bacterium | reverse complement strand
GTTGCCCCTACCGGCAGAGCCATTGCCAGTACCATGATCAGTGCCAGAACTATGCTGGCGAGTTTTTTCATTTGTTTCATAATCTTGTTCCTTCCTTTCTCTTTGAAGCTTCTTTTTTGTTACATTTTCCTTTCTGTCTCGTCACTGATGTCTCTTGTTCTCTGCGGCGAATTTATGAATGCTTTTTCTCCCCCTTTCTCCGCCTGGGTTCTCCATGGCTGCGCCATGATTATTCACCGCTCGCAGAATGGGAACGAGCCCCATTTTTCTTTCTTGAGCGCTTGATATAATACAACAGTGTTCCTCTCATAATAGCGATTCCACTGAACGTATCCTTTCCTGTTCCTGCACCTTGGGTCTTGCGCAGGGTATTGCTTTTCATAAAATGGCTGTCACTCTACCGCTCCCAGCCGCTTTAAGGGCCAGATGCGGAAGATGATCTTTCCTACGATCTGTTCCTGGGCGACACAGCCGATGGCAGTGTTCCGGGAGTCCACTGACACGGAGCGGTGATCTCCCATGACGAATAGTTTTCCGTCCGGCACCTGGTAGGGCAACTCGATGTCACAGTCGCCTAACGCCTTGTCCACCAGATAGGGTTCCTCCAGCTCGATCTGGTTCACGTAGACTGTGCCGTCTTCACTGATGTCGATCCAGTCTCCGGCCTGACCGATGACTCGCTTGACCAGGATCTTGTTGTTGTAATAGAATGATACAATTTCTCCCAGGGTGAAGTCGGAAGTTTTCCGGGAGAGGATGATCTCTCCGTCCTGCAGGGTAGGGGTCATGGAACTGCCATAGATCTTAAGCACCGGCATCCAGAGGGTGGCCACCAACACAGCTATGGCAGCCACAGTGATCAGTGTGCCTATGGTGCTGCGCAGGATATGGTAGTAACGCTTTCGGTAGTGCAGTCTGGCACGCTCGGCTTCCAGCTGACGGATACCTACTTTTCTTTTGTTCTCCGGATTCGCTTCCAGCTCCGGATTTCCTTCCGGTTCCTCCGCTTCCGTTTTACTTTCCCTCCGCTGCTCCAAAAGAAGCTCGATCAGTTCTGCCCGGCTTAGTTTTCTCAAATCCCGTGTTGTCATGGACAACGGTTTCTTTTTTCGTCTGTACATTTCTTTTTTCTTCCTACGCAACTGGCAATTGATTTTCTGCGCCGAAGCCACAGACATGCCGCCGCTCCGCCCACAAGCACACAACCGCTGACCACATACGGCAGCGTCCCGCTTCCTCCGGTCTGGGGCAGCAGATACCCCCGCTCATAGAAACCGCTGTCGTTGTGCTGTGATTCGTATAACACCCCGGATATCTCTCTGACTTCCGGCATTTTGATCCCCAGAATGACCGTATGCTGCAGTACAGCATGATCGCTGCTATAGATCGGCCAGCCGTCGGAATCTCTCGTATCGTCGCTGCCCCGGTTCACTGGAGAAGCAATCAGATGTGAGATTTTTGGCCCGGCTCCAACCACTGTTCCGGGCGGAGCCTCACCATTTTCAAATCTTACCGCATAGATGCCGGGCGGCAGATCTGTAAATTTGTAGCATCCCAGCTTCCTATTGCCCTCAGCATCTGTATAAGCTTTTGCAGCTGTTCCATCTGCTGCCCGGACGCTGACTGCTTCTCCCGTCCGAATCACGACCTCTGCTTTTGTTCGATCGCCCTGGTAATGATATATTTCATAATTCACTTCCTGCGTTGGATCGCTGCATCCATCCTTCAGCTTCAGCAGTGTCACCTTCACGCCGTCTAACATCCCCTCCGGAATCAATTCACCCGGATCCTGGATTCCATCATAATTGGTATCCATCCAGGTCAGCCCCTCCAGGGTGCGTGAGACTACATAGGTGCTTGCGGTTGCCTGCAGCTGAGCGGCAGACGCATTCCCGCTCTCATACAGACTGTTCACCGCATAATCCCCCGGCATATCCTCCGTCAGATGCATGGTCAGATGTATTCCCAGAGTCTGATGAGCGGGCAAAAAACCAATTACAAGAATTCCCACCGGCTGAAACGCATTCGGCAACTTCAAGGACGCCTCACTCCCCTTTTCCTCCCGTTCCGTCAGCTTGGTCCATCCTGACTCCAAGAGTGCTTTTTCGCTCACATTCTGGTAATCATTACTGGTAGTTTTCCGCACGTCTTCCTTTGTCGCATAATAGATATCCAGTTTGGAAAAATCTACACCAGCGGTATTCTTTACCAGCGTCAGCTCCGTTACCTGAGACATACAGGCTGTTCCTCTGGCAAATTTTGTTCCTCGATATCCGTCATATGGCAAAAGATCCAGTGCAATAATCTTACGCTCGTTTGCACCGTTATTGCCGATTGCCATGGTAAACCCCATATCATCCCCTGCATCTACATAGACCTGATCTGCCAGTTTGCTGAGATTGCCCAGATTCAGCTTTGAGACAACAATCTCATCTGCTGTAACATTTTGGTTTTCAGGCACAAATGGACGCAGACAATCCTCTGTTGACCAGATTTTCACCGAATTGACCAGCTTCTGCTTATCCGTCACATCATTCTGCATGTCGACGTTATCCCCAATCCAGCAGGAGTAATAGATATTTGGCAGTACCGTTCTCCCGTTCATGTCCAGCGATACTTCTTCCAGTGTGTAGAGCAGCGTTG
>CABQGZ010000754.1 GCA_902463835.1 uncultured Lachnospiraceae bacterium | reverse complement strand
GGCTATAACCAATCATGTACGCAATTCTCAAGAAAAGTGTTGCAAGAACATCAGTATCTGCACGATGATTGCGACCAATAATATCGATGATGTCCCAAATTTTCTTGAAATCCATATCAGCAGCATATGAACCGTCTGCTTTTTGGAGTACAGGGCGGGCATCTAACGGATAATTGCGATTTCCTTCGCGTGTACTTTCAATTCCTGGATACTGCATATAAACTTTTTCACCACATCTGGTTTCGTATAAAAGACTGCGCCTTTCTGTGGTTCCATTTTCTAAACCTTCACGAGAAAGCGCATGAAAACTCGCAATATTTTCTCGCTTTTGGTTTTCTGTTGCTCGATACGGTGTCTGCATCGGAATAGTTGTACGCACTCTGTTGCGAAGCAACTCGTTTGAAATCAGCGGCATAAAATAATCCCCCTATCGATTTATCTGTTCTGCAATATATGTGTTATTTAGCCAGAAGCACTGCTTGGTCACCATACGACCATCAGGCAGCGGCAACTTGTCAGATGCATCTTTGCCGTGTGGCCTCACATGGGCGACAGGACTCTCGGCCTGCTTCGGCAGGTTATTGCTGACTCCGCGAGGAGTATGGATCAACTGAACTCCTTCGCGAATCGTTTGGACAGTTCGTGCCCAAACTCGATGTACTTCTTCAAGGTCATCATTTGGTATATTCCAAAACATGACACGGTCGAATACATACGCTCCATCACCCCGCTCCTGGAAGATAACAAACAGAAACTTCGTAGGCGCCAAATAGTTATAGAGTTCCGATTCTTCCCAAACATCCTCCTGACTTAGCTCGATGAAATCAAACGTGGGAAAGGACATGCTTTCCTTGATTTTACCGTTGCTTTGGACTCGGATGGTTTTCGGGACAATGCCTGCCTTTTGGAACTCTTCCGTATAGGCAATGCGACCTTTGACATCCAACATCCTCGCCAGAAGGATTTCGTTGAGGCTCTTGGCCTTGCTGTCAACACCGAAATGTGCCTTGAGCTCGTACTGAGTCATTCCGTAGTAGGGCTTGACTTTGTCGATAATATATTCTTCAAAAGTTTTGGCGTGCAGAACATCTGCGGATTTGATAATGCGGGGACTCTCTGCATTGCCAAATATATACTTGTTGAGGATCTGCGTCATGTACGATGATTTCAGAGAATATGCCCGCTGTTTTGCAGGAAGCTCTGAAAACGGTTGCTGCCGAACGCTGGACGCATTGGCTCCCTTTGTACAAGCTGCAAGATAGAGTGTGTCACCCTCCGAGAGTTCATGAGCACGGCCTGCACGGACCTTTTTCATAATAGTTTTCCAGTCGTGCTCAATGATAGCAAGATCCTCTTCTGGAAAACTAAACAAAACCGCCTCGTCTATCCGAAAATCACCCTTGGGCTTGTCTGCAAGGTGCTCATAGGACATGAGAAGCATG
This sequence comes from uncultured Lachnospiraceae bacterium, assembly GCA_902463835.1. GTDB lineage: Bacteria > Bacillota > Clostridia > Lachnospirales > Lachnospiraceae > 14-2. The sequence continues at coordinate 1,205 of CABQGZ010000754.1, read as the reverse complement.
GTGTTGCATTTATGCCAAAAGGCACTGGTTTGGAAGGTCTTATCGTACTCCTCCATATAGTTGATGATATTGCAGACCAACCGTTCCTTGGCACGGATCCCGTTTTTCCCACGCAGATAGGGCGTGACCTTCAGTTCTACGCCAGCCTCCGGGAAGTCTGGCTCAGACTCGGAGTTGGGCGTGTAGCCAAACCAGCTCTCTTCGATAACAGTTCCGATAGCACCTTTTCCCGTGGCCAAACGACCAGTTTTATCGACATCCCGGAGCGGGATACCCTTGATCTCCTGCGCACGCCGCAGGATTGATTCTTTGGTCACATACTGTGTTCCCTCCACTGCTTCCAACTCCTTTTCTATGATCTCATTATGAACGACCATGGGTCTTGCGCATTGCTACGCAAGACCCATGGATATCATTCTGATTTTGATATAGCTTATTTTTCTTCAGCTATGATCGTATCCAGAACTCTACCCATTCTGGTTATCATCGGTACGACCAGGGCATTGCCCATGCAAAAGTATCTCATCCTATCAGGCATACCTGTATTTGTCCAGTCATCATCAAACCCCTGAAGGCGTTCGGCCTCAACAGGTGTCAACAAGCGGAGCTCTCCTGTTCCAGGGTCTGCTACAACATGAGTGGATCGGTTTAGCGTAGATTCACTGGTCAGCATGGTCCGTCCCGGTCTATCCCACGGATCCGGAAACGCTACAGGTCCCTCAGAGAACACATACTCATGACCGTTCGCAGATGTTCTTGGGATCTTCTTTGCTCCCTTCAGATACACCCATTTGGCTTTCTTATCACTTGGAATATAATATTTCTCATCCACATTTTTTTGAAGAATTTCGCCAAGAAGAATCGCTCTTTCTTCTGTTTCTGCAATTCTGGAAGTATATATCTTACCCGCATGCATATAACCGGCATTTTCGAACATGAATGCAAAGTTATCACTCACGTCTACAATGTCTTTGCTAATCACAGCTTCAGTTAATTGCCCCATATTCTGAATAGGAAAGGTCTTTGCCATCAATCCTTTCGCTTTGATGACCGATTCTGCAGGTACTTTAGACATCTTCTGCCCGTAAACTGTGTTGTCCTTATATGCGTAGATAAATGTTCTGCGACGGCGTTGTGCTGCACCATACTGTGCAGCATTAACGACTCGCCATTCCACACTATAGCCTTCCTTGGCAAGACACGCA
>CABQGZ010000753.1 GCA_902463835.1 uncultured Lachnospiraceae bacterium | reverse complement strand
AGCTTGACGACGGCAGCTACATCTATGTCCGCAGCGGTGCAAACCTTGCGGTCGGAAGCTACTATGTTTCCAAAACTAATAATCTCCTCCCGAAGGGCACCTATACCTTTGGAGAAGACGGTAAGATGGTCGTAAATCCGTAAGAGACAAGTGTGTATACAGGGCGGGAAAATCCCTCCCTGTATACCACTGTATTCACAGCGAAAGGAGTGCATATGCAGTTATCGCGAATTTGTAAATGGAGTGTAATGCTCCTTGTGGTTTGTTCTATTGTCAGCTTGTTTGCCGGGTGTGGGAAAAAGACTCCGGAATCTACTGCAGATCCTGCAGTAAATCAGAGTGAAAGCACACCGCCGGAAGAAGAAATTGAGGATACCACGACACTTTCGGAAATCAATACCGACTTCGGAACGCTATATATTCCTCAAAAATATGAACAGCTTTTGAAAGCCGAGATAGGCAGCGATACAGTCAAGTTCATTACTGAACAAGACGGAAAGACCTACACTCTTTTCGACCTCAGCATCGGCGAAGAAGTTGGACAGCTTGCCGGAACACTGACTGACAAACGCGGTACTTCTCGTGATGTATATATTACGGTTTACGACCTCGGTGACATCAGCGAATTGGCACAGGACAAGCAGGATCAGCTTTATGCCATGCAGGAGGCTGTGAATGTCATTGTCGAAAACTTGAAATAAATATCCAGGAAGGAATTCATATGAAAAAATCATTTTCACTGCGATGGATATCTCTCCTGTTGGCGGTCATGATGGTTTTCAGTATTCTCCCGCTGTCTGTATTTGCGGTAGATACCTCGACCGATGATACACGGTATACTGACTTCCTATCCTCATTGACCACCCTTGAGGGATATGCCGACGCTTACGCCCGGGAACATTCCGGCGAAGATGCTACGGCGCTTGTCATCAACTACATCCGCTGCGGCGTGGAAAAATACACATCCAGTACATGGACGACCTTCTGCGGTCCGGAAAACACAGCCTTTACCGGTTATGTGTCCGAGCAGGACGCAGCCAACGGAACAAATGCCGCTGCTGTGCGCAGCCTGGAGGTTTTCACGGTACCCAACGGAAACGAAGTCGATTTTGCGCACATGTTCGGCGCAATGGATATGGCGTACCACACCGGCAATCAGAGCACTGCCGACCTTGGCAGCTGGGCCGGCGATATCTGTGACCTGCTTCAGCTCACGACCAATGCGGGCGTGACCGGTACGGTCGAGGAAATGGCCGAGGAGATCCGAACCAATAACGATAAGTATTTTCTGTACGACAATCCCGATCCGGAAATTCATTCTTTTGGTATTCTCGATCTGTACGGCGATCTTGACGCCTTTTACATTCTAAAGAAGATTGGCACCGGTGTGACAATCAGCGCGGTCATGAAGAATTACTTTACGACCAGCCTGACCGATGCCGCACGCGCAAAGTTCTTCCTGGACAACCGCTTCGGTGGAGTTTCAACGAAGGATGACATTCGCGCTTCTGTCTATGATACCTATTACGGAAACGAGGGCATCCGGACTCTGGAAGGCAGCTACCTTCCGAATGGTGTCAATGCCGATCTGCGTCGTGCCTGCTGCTATGCTTTTGCCGATTACCTCTACGAAACGGCAAAGGGACAGCTGGAAAACGATTATTACAAGGTCTTTTCCAGCACCTCCTCCATACTGGCTCCCGGCATTAAGCAGGAAGTGAAAATGGCTCTGACGAAGGATGATAAGCAAATTGTTTATTATCTCGCGACTGCGGACATTACACGCAGCGATGTCAATATCTATGCCAACTATAACGACAATGACGCCTCTGTCTGGAAGATGGCTCGCGTGAAAGATCAGATGGAAGCCGCAGAAAGAAAACATACGGATCCGAACAACACAGAGCACTATATTCCTAATTATCGTGCGGTTGTCGGAACAAATGCCGATTTCTACAACATGAGCAACGGCTGCCCCGGCGGTGCGCTGGTTATGGAAGGCGTTGAGTATCACGGCATTGGCAGCGAAAACTTCTTCGGCATTCTCAAGGACGGAACGCCCATTATCGGTGGAAGTGCCGAGTGGAATGCGCACAAGGGTGAGCTTCAGGAAGCTGTCGGCGGTGATATTTGGCTTGTCAGGAACGGTAAAATTGTACCTTCCGCACCTGTCAATTATTACAACAACCGTGCTTCCCGTACCTGTGTTGGTATTACTTATGACGGTCAGGTCGTGCTGATGGTGCTTGATGGCCGTCAGGAGCCGTTCTCCGCAGGCGGCAGCGCCATTGAGATCGCACAGATTATGCTGGATGCCGGCTGCGTCTCCGCCATAAATCTGGATGGCGGCGGTTCCTCCACCTTTGCTGCTAGAGGCGAGGGCTCTGAAACGATTTCCGTCGTCAACCGCCCGTCAGACGGGTATGAGCGCTCAGTCAGCTCCTCCCTCCTCGTTGTATCTACGGCAAAGCCCTCCAATGTATTCGACCATGCGGTCGTTTCCGCAGACTATGACTACCTGACGGTCGGAACCGAGCTGACTGTCAATGCGTCCGGTGTAACTTCGACCGGCGGCGCAATTGCGCTGCCTGAGGGCTCAGTACTGAAAGTGTCCGATGAACGCCTCGGAACGCTGTCGGATGAGGTGTTC
>CABQGZ010000752.1 GCA_902463835.1 uncultured Lachnospiraceae bacterium | reverse complement strand
CGAGCTGATTGCAAAGATTGAAAACCGCTCCGGTGTGGATAACATCGAGGAAATCTGCGAGCTTGCAGACGGTGTCATGATTGCCCGCGGCGACCTGGGCGTGGAAATTCCCTTCGTGGAAGTGCCTGCCATCCAGAAGCGTCTGACCTCCACCTGCCGGATGCTGGGCAAGCGAGTGATTACCGCAACGGAAATGCTGGAATCCATGATTCAGAACCCCCGCCCCACCCGTGCCGAGATTTCCGATGTGGCCAACGCCGTGTACGATGGCAGCAGCGCGGTGATGCTCTCCGGCGAGTCCGCTGCCGGTAAACACCCCGTGGAGGCCGTGAAGACCATGGCAGACATCTGCGAGTTCACTGAGCAGCACACCAGCTACCAGAAGCGGTTCTATAAGGCTGATTTCCGCATCCGCAATACCTTGGATGCCGTCTCTCATGCTGTTTGTGCCATGGCCATTGATGTTGGGGCCAAGGGCATCGTGGTTTGCTCCGTTTCCGGCACTACCGCCCGGATGGTCAGCCGCTTCCGCTGCCCTGTGGACATCATCGGTATGACCACCGACGAGCGAATCTACCGCCGCCTGTCCCTGAGCTGGGGCGTAACCCCTGTGCTGGCGGAGGAGTTCACCAGCCAGGATGTGATGTTTTTCCATGCCATGTCCAGCGCCAAACAGGTACTGCACCTGGAAAAAGGCGACCGGGTGGTGCTTACCGGTGGCCCCATCAATGGCAAAACCGGCAATACCAATACCATTAAGGTGGAAACGGTGTAATATCTGTTCGATCCAAAGCCCCGGTGCAATGCCCAATGTCAGTAAGTTAAGCTGACGAATCCTCCTACCATCAGGAATGAGATGGTAGGAGGATTTTTTCGTAATATTTTTTCGTAATAATTCAAAAAAAGGCTTGACAAATGTGTCATTTCGTGCGGCCATTTTGCTATCTGCGGATAGCAAAATGGCCCTTGTAGTTAGAAGTGTGTTCCAGCACACCGAACTACAAGGAGGCGTATTTATGAAACCTAAAGTAATAAAGAAAGCGTTAAAAGACACGATTCAAGCCATGACAGATTGCAGCTGGCTCTTTTCTGCAAGACCCGGTAAAGACAATACCCGCAATAGAAAGTTTCCTTTTCAAAAGGTGGTTTCCTCTATTCTTGCCTTTGGAAGCGGAACACTAAACCACGAAATTATGGATTTCTTTGGTTTTGACCCTTCTGTGGGTACTTCCTCAGCATTTATCCAACGACGAGCGACCATTCTCCCTGAAGCGTTTGCATGCCTATTTCAGCACTTTACGGAAAAGGTAGATGAAGATTTAAGATATTGCGGTTTTCGACTTCTTGCCGTTGACGGCTCCGATTTACAGATTGCAGCCAATCCGGATGACCCGGATTCCTATTACCCGGGCGTTAATGGGCAGAAAGATTATAGTCTGCTGCATATTAATGCAATGTATGATGTACAGCAGCACATTTATGTGGATGCACTTGTTCAGAAAAGCAGAAAAACTGACGAATCCGGAGCTTTAACAGCCATGGTAGATCGCTCCGCTATTGCAAACGCTTTGCTCCTTGCAGACAGAGGGTATGAATCCTATAACAATCTTGCCCATATTCAGGAAAAGGGCTGGAAATTTTTGATCCGAATCAAGGATGGAGCATGTGGGATCGCATCCAGGCTTACATTGCCGAATACTGACCAGTTTGACGTTCCTTTTCATCTAAAACTTACAAATAAGCAGACGAATGAAACAAAGCAGCTGTTTAATGACAGAAATTGCTACAAATTCATCCCCAGTACTACCCGGTTTGATTATCTGCCACACAAATCAAGAAAACATGACCCTACTCAATTCTATGACCTTTCTTTCAGAATTGTTCGCTTTCCTATTTCCGAGTCTACTTATGAAACCGTTATTACCAATCTGGATAAATCCGCTTTTCCTTTGCACCATATAAAGAAACTTTATGCCATGCGCTGGGGCATTGAAACTTCTTTCCGCAGTTTAAAGCATACTCTGGGACTTTTGCACCTACACGCAAAAAAGGTGGAGTTCGTTCTCCAGGAAATCTTTGCAAAGCTCACTATGTACAATTTCTGCGAATTAATTACCCAGTCCGTAATCATTCAACAGGCACAGAAAAAATATACCTATAAGGTCAATTTCTCTGATGCCGTACATATTTGCAAGCAATTCTTTCTTGGAGCTGTCCCTCCACCCATTGTTGAAGCCTTGCTTATGAGGCATATTTCGCCCATTCGCCCCGGCCGAAAAGATGCTCGTAAGCTAACACAGAAACCATCTGTCAGCTTCACTTATAGAGTAGCATAAATCTTTTGATTTGAAAAGCTTTTTTAGCGGATTGTCCAATCCGCTTTGTTGTCATGCCTTTTTGCGGAAAAACAGCACACAGCTTGCTTTCGCTTCACTGTGTGCTGTCATTGTGGAATGGTTACGTAAGTCACTTAACTGCTAAGTAAGTGACATTGCCTGGTCTGGAGCGGCTTTTGAAGGAGCGGATTATTCCTGATCCCAGTTGTGCCAGGTGTTCTGCACATCGTCGTCATCATCGAACAGTTCGAGCATTTTCTCCATCTTGTCGGCATCCTCAGGGGACAGCTTGACATAATTCTGGGGAACCATCT
>CABQGZ010000751.1 GCA_902463835.1 uncultured Lachnospiraceae bacterium | reverse complement strand
CAGCGACAACGTAGGAACAAAAAGATTCTCATGATAGCCGGTGGTATCGTGCTTGCACTGGTTATCATATATTTGTTGATTTCACTTTATTTTAGAAACCACTTCTATTTCCGCACTGAGATCAACGGGCTAAAGGTGGGCGGAATGACCGCGGAGGAGGCAAAAGAAAAGATCGCGGATGACGCGGGAGATTATCTTCTGACGATCTTCGACCGTGACGGTAAAAAATATCACATCATGGGTCGGGATATCGGCAGCAGCTACAAGCCTGACGGCGCGCCGGAGGCGGCTCTGGCTAGACAGAATATGTTTGCCTGGATCCCTTTGCTGTTTCGAAAGAACCAGATTGACGTGGACACGCCAATGACTTATGACTCTGGTAAAGTGGAGGCTGTAGTAGCGGCGCTTCCTTGCTTTGCGGAGGAAAATATTACAAAGCCCGTCAATGCAACACTGGAACGGAAAGAGAAGGGCTATGAGGTGGTGCCTGAGGTGATGGGCAGCCAGCTCATCCCGGAGAAAGTGACGGAGGCGGTGAAAGCAGCCGTGACCGAAGGGGAAGGAACACTGACACTGACGGATGACGTGTATGTGAACCCGGAGATTGTCAGTGGGAGTGCCAGCATACAGAGTGCTTTGGCGACCATACAGTCCTGCCTGGCAGCGGGGATCGAGTACAAGATTGCAGATTATGACGAGAAGCTTACCTCTGAGACGATCCTGGATCTGCTGGAGGTGAAGGAGGATCTGTCCGTTTCTTTTGATGAGAAGAAGGTAGCCCGCTTCGTTCAGCAGCTTGCCACAAAATATAATACGTACGGGGACAAACGGCAGTTCAAAACCTCCTCTGGAGATACGATCACCATCGGAGGCGGCGATTACGGCTGGGTCATCAACAAGGAAAAGGAAGCGGAGCAGCTGAAGGCGGATGTCCTGTCCGGCAAGGTGGTTGCCCGGGAGCCGGTGTACTCCCAGCGTGCCAAGGTGGAAGGCCTTGACGATATCGGCAACACTTATGTGGAGATCGACTATACCAAACAGCATATGTGGTATTACGAGGAAGGACAGTTGATTCTGGACTGTGATATTGTGTCCGGTAATATCGCAAAGGGAAACGGTTCCCCGGATGGTCTTTTCAAGATTGTCTATAAGCAGAGCCCGGCGGTGCTGAAGGGCGAGGACTATGAGTCCAATGTGGACTACTTTATGCCGTTTGCCTACAATGTGGGTATCCACGATGCTTCCTGGCGGACGAAGTTCGGCGGTGATTACTACAAGACCTCCGGCTCCCACGGCTGTATCAATGCGCCGGGAAATGTGGCGTCGGCGCTGTATAAAAAAATCAAGGTGGACACCCCTGTAATTGCTTATTATCGGGAGAAGGTGGAGCTGACCGCCAACAATTGTAAGATTGCAAACGCTTATTCCTATGTGGAGCCGCCAAAGGAGCAGCAGTGAGTCTTACGCGTATTTCAGGTGGAAAACAGGAGAGAATCATGGTTGGGAAAGTAGAAATTTATGGCACGATTGGTCCTGCCTGTCAGGAGAAAGCGGTTCTGGAGCAGATGCTTCGAAGGGGAATGACAGGTCTGCGGGTCAATCTTTCCCACATTAGCCTGCGCCAGTGCGAGGAGTGGCTGGACAATTTCCGGTCTGCGGCAGCGTGCGCCGGTGTGGAGCCGAAGCTTTTGATCGATCTGCAGGGGCCGGAGCTTCGGGTGGGTAATGTAGAGCTCTGTGAACTGGCCGAAGATACCCTTGTATGCCTGGGGGATGGCGGCATCTCGGTGCCTTCGGTGATCTTTGAGAAAATGGAGCCGGGACAGCAGATACTGCTGGACGATGGCAGGATTTTGCTGGAAGCCGTAGAAATGGTTGGAGATCAGCCCCAAGCCGCGGTCTGCCGAGTTCTGCGGGGCGGATATTTAAAGCCGAGAAAAAGTATTGCCCTGCCGAATCTGGCGGTGCATATGCCCACACTGACGGAAAGTGATCACAGCAATCTGGAAGCGGCGAAAGAATACGGCGTTACCGGCGTGATGCTTCCCTTCGTGAGAGATGCAAAGGATCTGAAGAACCTGCGGAAGGCCCTGGAGGAAGCAGGTGCCGGAGATATTCGCATTTTTGCCAAAATTGAGAATAGGGAGGGAGTGGCAAAGCTGTCGGAGCTTCTTCCCTATGCCGATGAAATTGTAATTGCCCGGGGCGACCTGGGCAATTCTGTGTCCCTGTGGGAACTGCCGAAGCTTCAGTACGAGATCGGGGCGATCTGTAAAAAGGCGAAGAAGCCGTATATGGTGGTGACTCAGATGCTGGCATCCATGGAGCATGCCGCCGTGCCAACCAGGGCGGAGGTATCGGATATTTTCTACGCGGTGCTTCACGGGGCAGCTTCCGTCATGCTGACAGGCGAGACCGCTGCGGGAGAATATCCGGTGGAGGCCATGGAATATATGTGCCAGACAGTCAAGATAGCGGAGACCATGCGGCTGATGTATGGATGTGTATAAATGTGGTATTTAAAATGTGATATTTCACTTGCCAATAAAAGAATGGGATGGACGGGGTGTGCTAAGAAACCGCCAAGAAGCTGTTAAGAAAATGCCAAAGTGAGCTAAGAACTCGTTAAGATACAGAGGACAATATTTTAT
>CABQGZ010000750.1 GCA_902463835.1 uncultured Lachnospiraceae bacterium | reverse complement strand
GCTTTGTATCATGAGCATTGTTCTGTTTCTGGCGGCGGCCATGTCGGTGCAGATTGTTCGGCTGTATCAGAAAAACGAGGATTACATATCAAAGGAAAAGCAGCTGACTTCCCAGCTGGAGGATGAACAGGGACGGCAGGAAGAGGTTGCGGCTTATAAAGAGTATGTGACTACCCGGGAATACATAGAGCAGATTGCCAAGACGAAGCTGGGGCTGGTCTATCCCAATGAGATCATTTTTAAGGAGCAGAAGGAAGAATGATTCCGCCCAGGAATATGCACACAGTGTAGAGCCCCACAAGCAAAATATAATTTTTTATGGAGACCAGAAAGGTGGTCTCCTTTTTTTGTTCTTTTAAGAAGGCGTCCACCCCCTTCCATACCACAGGCAGGGTCAGAAGAAGCAGCAGGCAGGTGGCAGGCAGCATACCGAGAAGTACCATGAGACAGGGGAAAAGGTAGGCCAGAACATACAGCAGGGCAAAGAGGCGGATGGCTCGTTTTTTGCCCAGGTAGTAGGGCAGGGTGTAGCGGTTTACGGAGATGTCCTTTTCTATGTCGCAGGTGTTGTTGGCCAGCATGATCCCTGCGGTGGCAAGGGCGGGAACCATCGTAAAGAGCAGTAGCGTGACAAGTGGTTTTACATACAGGGACAGTCGGATGGCGGGAAGTCCCAGTGTCAGTGTCAGGTAGGTGTCTCGTGGCATGTTGATGTACAGCAGCAGAAAAGGAATCAGGACGCCCTCGAAAATGCCAGAGAGGATTTCCCCCAAGGGCTGTCTCGAGATGGGGATGGGGCCGTAGGTGTAGAGCACTCCGCACACCACGCACAGTCCGCCGGTCAGGAGGACCACAAGATCTGTGCGCCAGGCCAGGTACAGCCCAAGGATGCTTCCAGATGCCAGCAGCGCAAGAAGGAGCCAGAGGGCTGCAGGTCTTGACAGGCCCAGCATGTCCGGATAGTCCCTGCTGTCTATGTAGTTGTTGATGGCGGTAGCAGCCAGATCGATGAAGAACATGGAAAAAAAGAAGGGAATTGTCAAGCTCCAGCTTATGGGCTGTCCCAGGTAGAACAGATAAGCCAGCGTCATGAAAAACGGTAGTACACAGGTGATCTTTGTCTTTATTTCCAGATAGCGCAATATATTCTTTAACATCTTTTTTCCCCTTATTCATGATATAGTGAATATGGTCATCATATCATGCTTGCTGCGCAATCACGATATATGGCCATCCGGCCGTTCCCGGCTGTGAATATGGTCATCATATCATACTTGTAAGCAAAAAAGGTGCGCAGATTTGGTTTATTAATAGCGGTTTGTGTGTCGTCGATGTGGTATGGGAGTGAATGGCGGCAATGGTGACAGAGTGAATTTTTACAGTGTAATCATTTTTACATTTATGTAAGAAAGGAGAAAAGCATGACAAATGTTGTAGTGATCGGTGCAGGCTATGCGGGTGTGCTGACTGCCAAAAAACTGGAAAAGCGGCTCCGCAAGCGCGGGGCGGCAAAAGACATACAGATCACCATGATTGATAAACATCCGTATCACACCATGCTGACAGAGCTCCATGAAGTGGCGGCCTGCCGGGTGGATGAGGAGAGTGTCAAAATGAATCTGGAGCAGATTTTTGCCGGAAGGAAGGTAAAGATTGTTCTGGATACGGTGACCAACGTCCTGTTTGAGGAGCAGCAGATTATTGGCCGACAGGGAGAATACTCTTACGACTATCTTGTGCTGGCGGCAGGAAGCGCCCCCACCTTCTGGAATGTGGAAGGCGCAAAGGAATACAGCTATACCCTCTGGTCTTATGAGGATGCGGTGAAGCTGAAGGAACGGATACATACGTGTTTTCGCCAGGCGGCGGAGGAGCCGGGGGAGAAGGCGCGCAGGCAGCTGCTGAGCTTCTATGTGGTGGGCGCAGGCTTCACTGGCGTGGAGATGGCCGGAGAGCTGGCGGAGTATGTGCCGGTGCTCTGTGAAAAGTACCATGTGAGGCGGGAGGAGGTCACCATCGCGGATGTGGACGGACTGCATCGTGCGGTGCCGATTCTTCCGGAGAAGCTGTCGAAGAAGGTGGAGCGGCGCCTGGAAAAGCAGGGCGTAACGGTGATGCTGGACACAGATGTGGTAGGAGTGGGAAAGAATTCCATCCGTCTTGCGAAGAAAACGTCGGACGGCATTCCCAGGGAAGACAGCCACATGGCGGGGACAGTCATATGGACCGCCGGCGTGGAGAGCGCCCCGGTTACTATGGAGGCGGCAAAGGAACTTCACAGCGCGGGCCGGGGGCGAATCCAGGTGGATGAGTATCTGCGGAGTCTGGACCATGAGAATGTGTATGTGGCGGGCGACAACATGATATATACGGTTCCTGGAGAGCAGCAGCCGGTACCGCAGATGGTGGAAAATGCGGAGCACAGCGCGGGGACGGTGGCGAAGAACCTGGCAGTTGTTCTCACGGGAAAAGGAGAGCTTACAAAGTATCAGCCCAAATTCCACGGCGTGATGGTCTGCATCGGCGGCCGGTACGGCGTGGCGCGCGGTGGTCTGGCCAAGCACCAGATGAATCTGCCCTCATTTTTCGCCATGTTTGCCAAGCATTTGATCAACGTCCTCTATTTTATCCCGGTGATGGGCTGGACCAGAGTG
>CABQGZ010000749.1 GCA_902463835.1 uncultured Lachnospiraceae bacterium | reverse complement strand
ACATTAAACATGCCTGCAATCCTCAAGAGTACAGCATAACTAGGCATACGCGCCGAGTTTTCATAGGCTGACACCATGCTTTTGGTTATACCCAACCTTGCGGCAAGCTGAGATTGAGAGAGCCTTTTGTTCTCCCGCAGCTTTGCTAATTTAATTCCAAAGTCAACCATGTTGAGTACCTCACGTTTACTGTTAGTATACCCCGCATTTGTAGTCATCAATTTAATCAAAACGTTCTCAATCAGTTGACTTTTCGCCGTTTTTTATATATTCTTTAATCGAGGTGATGATATGCTCCGTAAAACATACCGGGTGCAGAGCGTTCGAAGCGTGCGCACCCTTCCCGCACATCTCTATCACAGGCGCGATTTTGAGCGCAGAAAGCGCGCAATGCGCTATATTAAAGAAGAACACGATTATATCACGTCTGCCCGAAGGAATAATATCATGTTTGATATGGCTATGTATAAGCTCGACCAGATGATAGCGGAGATGGAGTCAAAGCACCTCGACGACCCGCGTAAGATCCTTGATGCGCCGCGTATAAGGGAGCAGATAAACATCATGTGCAGGTATGACCCCCAATACCGCAAAAAAAACAAATAAAAAAAGGGGGGCGCCGTGATCTGAACCCAAAAAGTTAGACACGAAATCGATATCAAGCGGCATCAAGGGCTTGCTTTCTGTGAACAGCAGGAGGTAAGCCCTTAAGCTTTGCCTTGATTCTACGGTTGTTGTAGTAATCAAGGTACTCGATCAGCTCTTGCTTGAACTGCTCTATAGAGTCAAACTCTTTCAGATAGAGCAGTTCACTCTTGAGAATCCCAAAGAAATTTTCCATCACAGCATTATCAAGGCAGTTGCCTTTTCTGCTCATGCTTTGAATGATCCCGTTGTCCTTAAGCAGCTTCTGGTAGTGCTTGTGCTGGTACTGCCAGCCCTGATCCGAGTGCAGGATCGGTGCTGCCCCGCGGGGCAGCACCGCCAGCGCTTGCCTCGCCATATCCATCACCATGGATAGAACAGGACGGTCAGAGATTGTATAGCTCACGATGTCGCTTGAATGAAGATCAAGGATCGGCGACAGATAGAGCTTCTGTCCGAAGATGGAAAACTCCGTGACGTCAGTCGCCCATTTCTCATTCGGTACCGTCGTGCTGAAATCCCGTTCCAGAAGGTTCGGCGCCACCTTTCCCACTTCACCCTTGTATGAATGATACTTCTTAATACGTACCTGGCATTTGATCTTCTCTTCATTCATTAGCCGCAGGACTGCTTTATGATTGATCCGGTATCCGCGATTGTGCAGCTCCATGGTGATCCGTCGATAGCCATATCGCTCCTTATTCTCGCAAAATATGTTTGTGATCTGTTCTTTGATCTCGCTGTACTTGTCCTCGTCGTTCCGGTGCTTGATGTAGTAGTAATACGTTGACCGTGCAAGCCCCGACACTTCAAGCAGCAGCTTGATTGTGAATGCATGCCTCAGTTCCCAGATCACTTGCGCCCTTCGCCGCGGCGTTCCTCTTCCAGAACCAAGGCTCTCAATTTTTTTAGATACGCATTCTCCGCTCTTAATCTTTGTACTTCCGTAATCAGATCTTCTTCGGCTTCGGGCTTGAGCTTTTTCGGCCTGCCTGTACTTTTCCTTCCTCGATGTTCAATGTACAGACCTTCAGCCCCTTCTTCAAGATAGATGCGCTCCCAGTTTTTCAATTGCGTATCTGATCGAACCTCAAATCTCCTTGCTGTTTCCTGATAACTCAGTAGTTCTTTACGCATGGTTTCTACAACCATTTGCTTGAATTCGCCTGTATACTTTTTGTCCGTCCCACTCTTTGCCATATGAAATCACCCCACTTGTTAGCATTATATCACATGTCTAACAAATGGGGTGCAGATCACCGCCCCCCTGTAATTATCCTGTTATTTGCCCTCGGCCTTATCGTTCTTCCCGTCCTTGAGCTTTACCAGCGCACCCTTCAGCGCCTCCGGCATGGGCAGGCCGATACGGCCCGCGTTTTCCAGTATGGAAAGCCCCTCGTTGGCGATGTAGAACATACACACTGCGCTCCTCACCGCACCGTTTGTGGCGGGTACCAGCTTGTCAAGCATTGTGGAAAGCGCCACCAGTACGAATATGAAGACCTTCTTCAGCAATCCCTTAAAGCCTATAACGCTGCTCAGCGTCTTTGATACCGCAGCATAAGCCACGCCCGTGATGTAATCCAGGGCTACTACTGCTATGAGCACCATTATCATGGCGTCCCAGGGGCCGAAAATGTAGCTGAGCACACCGCTCACTCCTGCCAGCACCCCTGTTATCAGATTATTGTTCATTGTTTTCTCCTTTCAGTATTTCCTTCATAAGCTGCCGGCAGGGACAGTCCTCCCCCTTGCAGCATTCGGGTACCTCTGCGGTTTCCCCGCTGTCCTTCAGTACGGGCAGCCTGCCGTATCTGTTCCAGTAGCCCGCGCCGTTTGAATCCAGGCAGTTGAGCACCACCCCGTCGTCCCGGCCCATTGCCTCTATTACGAGGCCGCAGCCTATATACGCGCCAACGTGATGTATCCGCTTGCCGTTATGGCGGAAAAGCAGGTCCCCCGGCATGAGCCGGCTCCTGTCGTTCAGCTTTTCGCAGGCGGAGTACAGCCCCCGGGAGG
>CABQGZ010000748.1 GCA_902463835.1 uncultured Lachnospiraceae bacterium | reverse complement strand
CTGTTTGGGCTCGTAGCTCAGTTGGGAGAGCGTTCGGTTCGCATCCGAGAGGTCGAGGGTTCGAATCCCTTCGAGTCCACCACAAAAAGCCGTGAAATTTGAAGTTTCACGGCTTTTTGCAACTTTTTTGAGAAAATTGAGGGTCCGTAGCTCAAGCGTTTCTGCGCTGGTTCCCTCAATACCCCCCCGCTCCATTCGCATCTCCACCTGTTTTCCGTTTTGCAGTTATTCCCTCTTGCCCTCTCTGACCAGCGAGAAGTAAATTCCACCCGCAGAAACGAATCATTCGCATCCAAGCATATTGTACAAAACGGTTCGCATCCTTCTTGTGGACAATCAATATAAACCCGTATTTATGCCGAGTTCTTTAAGCAGAACTCGGCTTTTTTGATTGGAGGTATTCTGTATGAGAGAAAAATATTTTTCTGAGCTTTCCCGCCGACTGCGGGAAAAAGGGATTGAGGCTTCTCTGGCCAACACACAGAAGCTGGATGTCTTACTCCACGGTCAGCCTGTCCTCTATGTATCACCTGGAAATGATGTATTCCTGCTGCCTGCAGGAAGCAAAAATGAGGAGGCCAGTGAACTGTACCATCAAGTAGCTGTGACAGCAGACGATGTATATGGATATGTAGAGGCCATGGAGAATGCGCCTCTCCTTCGTGCCCCTGGACTCCAGGAGGAGTTTCGCCTGCTGGCGGATTTCGGCGGCGCGGTGCTGGCAGGGCAGGAACGGGAAAATGGGCTGGGATACCAGTTCGTCACCTGGGTCTGGGCCTATGAGCGGCAGGGACTCTGCCACGGCCACTATTTTGAAGACGACTTTCAAAGCGCCAAGCAGGACTTCGCTGTCCGCTCTGGTCTGATCTCCAATGCCCAGCTTTTCTCCCCAGCGCAGCTGACAGAACTGTACCGGGCCACAGATTTCCTGTTAGAGGAAGGCCCTGAGTTGGAGGAGAAACAGCTGAAAGCGATCCAGGAAGCCAGAACAAAAATCGAATACACCATCCCGAATCTCCAGACCAGTCTGGAGCAGATCCAGGAACAGGGGATGGAGTTGAACTAAAAATCACAACACCCAGGCGGGGGCCGTATCTGCCATTGAGCAGAATACGGTCCCCGCTTTTTTGTTTTCAGGCAGAAAAAACAATGGAGGAGGTGTTTCGCGTGAACCCAAAAGACTTGAATCATTATTCCGGTATGGTCAACCAACCGCCTTTGCGGTGGGAGCGTGTGAAGAAATGTCTGTTCCACATCAGCCATGCTCCAAGCTATGCCCCTGAGCCGGAGCAGAAACCAGTCTGCCGGCAGTTCTCCCGCTGTAAGGACTGCCCCTACCCTGCCCACGGTTTTCTCTGCTGGGGCAGCGGGGATGACTGTATGCGCACCAGGGTAGAAAAATTGAATAGGAAGGAGCCAGAGCATGAGGATCAAAGCGGCGCTCTATAACGCTGAACACCTGGAATATGGACTTGTCACCATCCCCTTCCCCATCCCTTCGAATCAGTATGACGACACGATCAAGATGTTGGAGGCTCTGGATATCGGAGGACCGCAGGCAAGGGACTGCACGGTGGAGGAGATCGAGGGCAGCCTCCCCAGCCTGAAGTGCCTGGAGGGACGCAAAATCAATGTGGACGAGCTGGACTACCTGGCCAAGCGGCTGGACAGCTTTACCGATGGAGAACTGGCCCAGTTCCAGGGGATGGCAGTGAAGATGGGACTCTCCGACATGACCGACCTCATCAACCTGACCTTCTGCTGTCAGGAGGCTACGGTCATTACGGATTTTTCTGACCTGGAGCAGATTGGCCGGGATCACTATATGAATCTTCACGGCGGCTGTGCCTCCATGGAGGAGTTGGGGCAGCTGGACGGTGCGGAAATCGCCCTGCTCCTGATCTCGGAAAACGAGGGCACTGTCACCCCATACGGGGTGGTCTACGACAACGGGATGCAGCTCAGCCAGGGCTACCAGGGCAGAAACTTTCCGGCGTATCTCTATGAGGACAGCCTGCTGACGGTAACCCTGCGCCCCATTCACGCAGATGCCAACGACAGCCAGGCGGTCTGGCTATATCTCCCCACATCGGAACTTCAGATAGAGCGGATACTCTGTCGGGATGGGATGGAAAGCGAAGATTTTGCGAGGTTAGAGATTCAGGCAAATAATTTGCCTGCCGCCATTCAGGCAGTCTGTGACTTGGAGCCGGAGAGCGTCTTTGACCTCAACGCCATGTGCGCCGCCATCTCCACGCTGACGCAGGCGGATCGCCTCAAGTTGGATGCCGCAGCGGGCTTTGCCAAACCGGAAAGCGCCGCTGAGATCTGCCGCTTGGCGGAAAATTTAGATCTGTTCGATTTCGTTCCCCATGTACACACCCCGGAAGAATACGGCAGATACATGATCCAGAACTCCGGCCAGTTCCGCTACGACAGCGATCTGGACGAGTTCTACGATTACGGGAAGTACGGGCGTCGGTGCATGGAGCAAAACCAGGGGATGTTTACGAATCAGGGGTACATCTCCTACCACGGAACCCTGACGATGAAGGAGTTGATGACGGAAGATCCCGCGGAACAATACCGGAAAGAGCAGGAGGAGATTGCGGGGATGGAGATGGGCTGAATTTTCTGCCAGGTCGGGGATAGACTTTTCCCAAAAGATGTGGTA
>CABQGZ010000747.1 GCA_902463835.1 uncultured Lachnospiraceae bacterium | reverse complement strand
ATACGTTCCTATCTCAAAGGAAAATGGTGTATTGCCCCCGTCATGTCTTCCAATATACGTTCCGTTAATCCACACCTTCGCCGTGTAATCCACTGCGCCGAACCGCAGCAACACCTGCCCCTTAAGCTCCTCCGGCGCAATCGTAAAAGTACGGCTATACCACACATTTTCACAGTTCTCATCCGTTCCAATACCACTCAGTGCGGATTGATAACAGAAGGGTACCTGTATTTTCCTGCTATAACAGATATCCGTGATACTTCCAGTCTCCAGACCGTTATCCCTGTCAAAGGCAAATTGCCAGAGTCCGTCCAAGCTTCTCCAATTCCTTCTCACAAAGGCCGGATTGGGGTATTCCTCTCGCCTGATTTCATATTGCTCCATTCCTTTTCTCCTCTCTTTTCCTCCCTTGCTCTATTCCAACGTTCCCGCATCCGCCCATTTCTGATGCGATGCACCCGTCATTCCCTCATTAAACTAATTCTCCTGCTCGCTTCTGCAATCTGCCCTTCTTCTGTGCTCCACCCGCACGCTGATGGCTTGGTCATAATCTCCGAATTTTTCCCCAAAGAGATTCAATCCTCCCACGTTCTCCGCGTCTGGCCGGATGCCAATGCGGAGGGTAAAATAGTCTCCCTCCTCCAGATGAAGCTCCGATATCTTCAAGGCAGACATCTTATTCTCATCCATATAGACCCCTCGACCGTTAACACGCACTGTTTTTAACAAACCGTACTGGGTAGAGATATCTGGCCACCACTGGGGATTTAGCCGCCCCCTCCTTCCTCCGAAATCTCCCGGTGATGTCCAGGTACACAATTCTTTGCCGTTGGCCCAGAAGGTGATATCACTGGTCCAGTCATTCTGGTAATTGGGCGCCTCGGAGCAGATCTCCATGCTGAAGATCAGTTCAAGAGCCTCCTGATCCATCAGATAATAATTGGGAATCCGATATTCCAAATATCCATTGGCCAGCCAGATGATCTGTGCCTCTCCCCGTTCCGTACTGTAAAATACTCCGGGGGTATCATCCACCCCAATCATCTGATCCGCTGTAGCCATACCGCAGCTTGGCACCGCCTTACAATCCGTAAAGCTTCCGATTGGGATATGTAGCCTTGTATTCGTTGTTGTGGACACATCCGGCGGAACCGTGCACTTGATATTGATCTCATCGATCTTGCGGCTAATGATCCTTGTCGTCCCATGAGCCGCCGGCCGTTCCTGTACATGGATCATATCCGCCTCCTGCAGATTTTTTACGTGAAAAGCTGCACTGGAAAGAGGCATATTCAGCTGCTTTGCAATCTCTGAAATGCTGTAGCTCTGCTCATCAATCAGCCGCAGAATGTCCCGCCTTGTCCTGGAAGACAGTGCGGCCATCACCTTGTCGATGTATTCATCATCATGGATAGACAGATACAGGTATCTCGACATAGTCCCTTACCTCCTTTCTTTACTACAACGAAAGTTGTAATTAAAACACCTTTGATCTCAACTTTATTTGTACATATTGCATATATTCTTTCGTGTTTTCCTTGCTTCATTTGTACAATATCACTTTTTCATTTCTGTGTCAAGTATTATTGAGTGGGAATTTTTTCCTTTTTTCGAGAACGACCATTTTTTTCAGATGAAGGTTTGATGCAGCAAGGCGAGATTTCATTTGCGGCAAAGGGACGCCGCTGGTTTTGCGAGACTTTGAAAAAAACTGCATAGTTTAGTTTGCCGGTATGCAGCCCCAAAACAAGAGGGTGTCCCTTCGTCACAAATTAACCCAGGTCTTGTTTCGCTAAACCAGCATTTTCATTTTTAAAGGGAGGCAGTTCAACCACAATTGGTCAAACTGCCTCCCTTTCCTTGATATCTATTTTCTTTTCCAGTCAGGAAAATCTCCTGACTCTACTGCCATTATTATTCCACCGGCGTAGTCCACCCGTACTTATCCTCTTCCCTGCCCCACTGGATACCTGTGAGGTAGTCATAAAGCTTCTGGCTTAAATCACCGATCTTGAAATCGTTGATAGTCACAACGTCCTCCTTGTAAGCCAGCTCTCCAACCGGAGAGATAACAGCAGCTGTTCCTGTTCCGAAGGCCTCCTCCAGGGTGCCGTCATGGCCGGCCTTCATCAGATCATCGATGGACAGCTTCGTCTCATTCACTTTGTATCCCCAGTCTCTTAAGATGTGCAGAATGGAATCTCTGGTCACGCCAGGAAGAACCGTTCCCTCGATGGGTGCGGTGTAGATCTCTCCGGCAATCTTGAACATGATGTTCATGGTTCCAACTTCCTCCACGTATTTGCGCTCTACGCCATCCAGCCATAATACCTGGGTAAAGCCTTTTTCCTCCGCCTTCACCTGGCCGAGAATGGAGGCCGCATAGTTGCCGCCGCATTTTGTGAAGCCTGTTCCGCCCTGTACCGCGCGAACCAGCTCATCCTCCACCATAATCTTCACCGGGTTGATGCCCTCCGCATAGTAGGCGCCTACCGGACAGCAGATGATGATGAATTTATAGGAGGTTGCCATATGCACGCCCACGGATGCCTCCGTGGCAAACATGAAGGGACGGATATAGAGGGATGTTCCCGGCTCAGATGGAACCCAGTCCTCCTCCACCTTCACGATCGCCTTCACAGCCTCCACGAACATATCCTCCGGGAATCCCGGCATG
>CABQGZ010000746.1 GCA_902463835.1 uncultured Lachnospiraceae bacterium | reverse complement strand
ATTCGAGTCGATGAAGCCGGGTCCAGAGTTGTGCGGTTCATTTACCTGCTTGCCCTGGCTGGGAAAAGCAGCACAGATATCTGCCGCATTCTTATGGACTATGGAATTCCCTCCCCGGGGCAGGGGCATCGATGGGAACCGCACACTGTACGTAGCATTCTGAAAAACGAGAAATATATGGGTGATGCCATCCTCCAAAAAGAGATCACCGTGGATTTCCTAACAAAAACCCGAAAGCCAAACGAGGGTGAAGCGCCGCAATACTATGTGGAGAACGGGCATCCCGGTATCGTCAGCAAGTCTGTGTGGCAGGAAGTGCAAGCCACACGGACGGATGCCAGCCGCCGGAATTGCACATTATCTCCCATTGCCAACAAAATCATCTGCGGCGGCTGTGGCGGTCGGTATGGTCGAAAGACCTGGCACTCCACCACCTACCGGGATGCCGTCTGGGAGTGCAATAGCAAGAAGGCTGGCCGCACAAAATGTAAATGCCGCCACATTTACGCTGAGGAACTGCACACCGCCATCCGCCAATCCATGCATCATCTGATGAAGACCCATAAAAACATTATCCCTGACTGCGCGGATATGTTGTCACAGACCCCGGGAGAGATTTTATCAGATGCTCAATCCGTTCTGAATGATATAGCCCATGGGAAACTGGAGATCCAGATTGACGGTCTGATGATTGGTATCCTTATCCGAAAAATGGTGGTCACGCCAAAGCAAACCCTGGTAATTCACTTTCTGGACGGCACCACCTACCGCCACCGACTGGGCGCTACGCCCCGAGGAACTCGGCTGTATAACACGAAGCGAGATCACAGTCAGATACTTGCCTTATATACCGAGGGATGCTCCGCAAAAGAAATATCGCAGAGGTTGGGGATCAGCGTAAATACGGTGCGGTCCATCATGAAAAGACGGCACTCTCAGCCTAAAATTGTCGATAACCCAAATAAGGTTGTTTAGCAAAAGTATATATGTCTTGCGCCAAAATACGGAACAAATCTCCTCCAGGCAAGGGTGCTTCCTCGCACTCTGTAGGCTCACAACAGTTCCATTGCGCCCACTGATTCTTCCAATCATGGATTATCGCATATACTTTACTCGTAGGAGCATCGCTACCACTTTTGTCTAGCCAAAAAGCATACCAAGTTTTTCCACTGGCACCACAACAGGTTCGAAGCCAGTAGCGGGTTTGCTGCCGTAGCGTTTTGCTAGGATCAAAACTACCGCCCGTTTCCAGCAGATACAGTTGATACATGCCCGCCATTGCATTCAATAAATAGTCAGGGTTCTCCAGATAACAGCTAGAAATCGCCGTTATCCATCGTGTAATTATGCGGTTTTTTCTCGATACATCTTTACAACTAACCAATAGGTTCATGTTACTTGACAGTTCCTGAAAAAAGTCATCTGCTGCTGTACAGAGTTTCTGGAGTAAAATAGTCCATTGGGTTTCTGTAATATCTTCAATATCCGGAGCATTTGGTAGATACTCACTAATTGAGTTTTCCGCGCGCTGCAAAACGTCTTCATTTAGTGGGTAACATAGCGAATTGTTATGGCAGAAAATACTCCGCAAAGACGTAACTGCCTGGAACAGCATATTGTAGTCATTCTGAATTGCTTTCCATTTTGGTGTAACTAAAATAGTATCTCTCGTTTTCAGTAACTCACCTAAAAATGGACCACAGTCCTTAAATAAACCATAAAGATTTACTATCGCTGTCAAAAATTGACTCCGTTTGCTTTCAGCTTCACGGTACTGTTTGGGTTCATAATATGCAAACATAAAGAGTCTGCAATCCAAGCTAAAAGCCTTACGGTTTAATTCCTCTGCAGTTTCTGCCGAAAAACAGATGCTTTCGGTGTAGTCCATCATTAATCCCTCCGCACCTTCCAGTTACATGCAAATGCAGAGAAGCCTCTATAGGAAGTTCCTATGCAAAGATTCGCTGCTTCGCCAGTGGTATCCGACTTGTTAATACTCTGCAAGCTAGGATATAGAACAGGTCGTCCTAGTTCTTTGATATAAATTCGACGTTCTTGCAGAACCATACGAACATTGAAAGTACCAGTGAACAGCATGGGTTCACCATCAGGGGTGCACAGGATATGCCATGTGTACTGTCTACCCACAGAGAAGAAATCCTCTTCACGTACATCCTGCCATATTTGGACCGCAGTATCATATTGGCCGAGCTGCGCACAGGCTAATGCCATAATATAATACACACTAGCTCGGTAAGAGCATCCTGGTTGGTTCTCGATGATGTTGCACTTGAATTCGTTGCAGATCTTGTACAACTGCGTCCATTGTTCCTTCGTGAGTTTGGTGTACTGCCGCTCATGTTCGAATACCGGCCGCTTGTTATAGTACAGCCATGTCAAGTTAAGGCGCATATACTGGCACGCGGCATGATTGCTGACAACATGTTCATACTGTTTGCTCTCCAAAAGCTTCAGTGCCTTTTCGCAGGCGGCTTCCGATTTACAATCCAGTGCCCTATTATAATCAATCCCCGCTTTGCGAAGAATGGATTTCGCTTGAATATGCACGCCTACAGCTGAACCCATAGTCAGCAGAGACTCAAAATAGCGTTCCATGCGATTGCCGCCACAAATGTAATCGAAGATGCTGAGGAACTCTGCCTTTTTGCGCTGATAGTG
>CABQGZ010000745.1 GCA_902463835.1 uncultured Lachnospiraceae bacterium | reverse complement strand
ATCATAAACGCTCTTTTAGAAAAAGTAAAGACTTTTTTTCAAAAAAATCAAAGTTATTGTAACCGTTAAGGCATAACAAACTTCGCCCGTTTTGTTCGCTATGCCTTAACTATTGCCACATTACCCTTTTACAAATTCACCACCAGGGTATCATACCCCATCTCCCGCAGCCTCCGCTGCAAGGAGACTGCCATCTCCAGACTTGGCTCCACACCCACGATCACTGCATAATAAGGGCCTTCCCGCCGCACCTGCACCGTGTATCCCAGCTCCTCCAGCTGTTGCTGAAGGTACTGGGCGTTGGAACTGTACTCAAACAATCCCACCTGCACGCCGAACTCCCTTGCCTCCTCTCTCGTAGTCTCGCCAATGCCCTCCCGGATTCCGTCCGCAATGGCCTGGGCGATCCGGTCGAAATTCTCGTCGAAGATCTGATTGTCCACATCGGAATTGATGAAGCCAACCTCCACCAGGACAGCCGGCATCTCCGTCCTTCGAAGCACCACCAGACCTGGCCGCTCCTCAATTCCAAGATTCTGAAACCCCACTGCCTCCAGCTGGCTGTTGACGGCATTGGCTATGTTGTTTACCACCGGATTTTCCTGATAGACCAGAGTCTGCACTCCGTTGTAAGTATTGGGCTGTGGGCTGGAATTCCGGTGCAGCGACACAAAATAATCCGCCCCTGTGGCGTTTGCCGTCTGCGCCTTTTCGAAGGGAGAGGCATATTCGTCCGTAGTCCTTGTAAAATAGACGTCGTATCCTTCCTTTTTTAAGATTTCCCCCACCGCAAGGGCAAGCCGCAGTACATCATCCTTCTCTTTTCTGCCCTGATAGGACGCACCATTGTCAAATCCGCCATGTCCCGCATCGATCACTATACTGGTTGCCATAATTACTCCAAAATTGTCGTTACCTTATTATATTCCCTTCCGATAAATAATTGCTTGTCTCCGACAATTCTTTGTGATATGATAATAGACAAGTAAATTACCGTCAAGGAGGTTCTTATGAGAAAATATATTATCACAACTGATACTACGGCTGATTTGCCGGAATCCTATATACAGGAGATGGGGCTCGGACTAATGTCCCTCTCCTACACCATTGACGGCGAGACCTACGAGCGGGGTCATGAACTTCCGGTAAAGGATTTTTATGCAAAAATGCGTGCCGGCTCCCTTCCCACCACCGCCCAGGTGAACCCCGAGGGCGCCAAAGAGGTCTTTCTGGATATGATGAAACAGTACGACGCGGACGTGCTGCACATCGCTTTCTCCTCCGGCTTAAGCGGAAGCTTCAACAGCGCCCGGATCGGAGCCGAGGAACTGGCGGAGGAATACACGGAACACACGGTAACTGTCATTGATTCTCTCTGTGCTTCCCTGGGCGAAGGCCTGCTGGTGCACAAGGCGCTTAAGAATCAGCAGAGCGGCATGTCTCTGGAGGAAAATGTACAGTGGCTGGAGGACAACAAGCTCCATCTGGTGCACAACTTTACCGTGGATGATCTGTTCCATCTCCACAGAGGCGGCCGGGTATCCAAGACTGCCGCTGTCATCGGCACCATGATCAATCTGAAGCCGATTCTTCATGTGGACAATGAAGGTCATCTGATTCCCGTATCCAAGGTGAGAGGCCGCAAGAAATCCCTGATCGCACTGGTGGACAGCATGGAGAAGCAGATTGGCTCTTACCGGGATCAGAATGATATTGTATTTATCAGTCATGGGGACTGCGAGGAGGAGGCACGGTTTGTGGCGGACCTGGTGAAGCAGAGATTTGGTATTGAGAGCTTTCTAATCAACCACGTAGGTCCTACCATCGGGGCGCACTCCGGTCCCGGAACTATGGCGTTGTTCTATATGGGAGAATATCGCTAGTACGTCGTACCAGGATGTAAAGATTAAAAAAGCGGATATACACGGGTATGCAGATGATGTCCCCAAATAAGAGGGCTGCCTGCCATAACCGTGTATATCCGCTTTCTCTTCATCTGTTTTTCTGCAGATTCGTACTTTTATCTGATTATATACAACCGCTTATTGTATCTCGTTTTAGATAAATTTTACTGCCGTGCCGTAAGCCATAATCTCGGCAGCTCCCTGCATGACGGCTGCGGAGCTGTAACGTATGTTGACAATGGCGTCTGCTCCCATAGCCTGGGCTTCCTCTACCATGCGCTGGGTTGCCAGGGCACGGGCATCGTTCATCATCTCAGTATAAGCCTTCAATTCTCCGCCTACAAGCGTCTTAAAGCTCTGAGTGATATCCCTGCCAATGTTTTTGCTCTGGATGGTGCTTCCCTTTACCATTCCAAGCATTTCCAGTTCTTTTCCGCTGACATAGTCCGTATTTACTAAGATCATTTCTTCCTCTCCTTTATCTTCTGGATTTGTTCTGCAGGTACTAAAAGCAACTACGGCAAATGACACCGCACTCGTCTCTGTACGATACATCAATATAATTTTACCGCCATATACGGATATTGTCAATTGTCAAATTCTTCCGACATATACATTAAAGCAACAATTCAGCCCACACCATCCACAACGGCGTTTGGTCTACAAAAAATATTAAGGAAATCAAGATTCTTTTTTCCTATCTTTTCCGGAATAATCGTGCTATATTAAGTGTATTATATAAAATAATACAGTAAGGAGGGATATTTATGGTTCAAC
>CABQGZ010000744.1 GCA_902463835.1 uncultured Lachnospiraceae bacterium | reverse complement strand
GTCCTGACGGAACAAAGAAATCAAGCAGCAATCAAACCTCTAAAACATTGAGTGAAGATATTATGCAAGCAATTCACGACGGAAAAAGTGACGCAGAAATCTTGACACAATATCCAACAATTTGGAATCGTTCCGCCGAACTTCGCAAATTGCGTTTCCAAATCATGAGTCAAAAATACCGTGCCATATATAGAGAAATAAACTGCATCTATATTGAGGCACATCTACCCGCAAAAGAAATCTACAATCTATTTGCACACACATCTGATACATACGTTATCAGCGACTACTCCCACCCTTGGGATAGTTACTGCGCCGAAAAGACCATCGTCATGACAGACTATACAGGTCAGTTTCCGTGGCACGATTTCAAACGCTACCTAAGCGGCAATTACTGCACTTTACCTGCACGTTTTTCCGACGCTGTTGCCTGTTACACCAACATTATTATAATCTCCTCGTTGCGGTTTGAAGCGGTGTGCAAACTTGATAAGAGTTATTCCCTTGTCGAATCAACCTCACTTTTCACGCACTTTCGCCGCTATTGTGATGTTAATGACCTTGGTACAGATTATGTTTTTAATTCCTCGCTGGGGAAGTGGGAACGCCTTTATCTTCTTCCCCCGCACAAAGAGCCTAAGGAGGCCGACAATGACAAATCCGTCTAATTCCGAACTCACCGCCCGCACAAACCTGCACAACTTCTTTTCTACTGTAAAAGCCGGGCTGTATGGTGTCATCACCATCCCTCGTAAGCGCGCAGCTTTCGCGGTACTTACTTTTCTCAACGCCTTGCTTTGTACAGCCATTTATTGGCCGCAACATTTTTCCCCCGCTCTTAACGGCATCACACTGGCATTGGCTCTATTCGTCTTTTTGAGCTTGTCGGTTCTGTGTGCTGCCGCTGTTGGCTATGTTCCGGGGGCATTGGATATGCAGCACAATTTTGCGCGTGTTGGTTTTGTCAACAGCGCCGGAGAAGCGCCTTACTTAATCTACAAAGAGCAACACGGCAATGTTGTTACCTATACATACTGCTGTACAGGTTTTCCTTTTTCATCGTGGGTTGATAATCAGCTCAAACTTGAAACCGCCCTCAATATGCTGATAGCAACTGTCAAAGAGGGCAAAGACCGCCGAACCATAAAGCTGTGCTGCGTACCACCTGAACACGCTTTTGAAATAGCTGAATGGCATGACCGCTATATTTACCGCAATGAGGACAATTTGCTGCTTCTTGGCCGTGGTTTGACGGGTGATGTTATCATCAACATTGACAAGACCCCTCATATTTTGATTGGCGGTAATACCGGCAGTGGAAAAACCATTTTACTGCAATGCCTTGTATGGCAGGCTATTCAGCAAGCCGATGTGGTATATGTAGCCGATTTTAAAGGCGGCGTTGATTTTTCACGCACATGGCAACGATTTGCTCACATTGTTACAGACGAGCAGCAGCTTCTTGCCCTGTTGAACAAACTTGCAGATACACTAAACGAGCGCAAGGAACTTTTCCGCGAGGTTGACGCACCCAATATCTCCACCTACCGTAAAAAGACAGGGGAGTATATGCAGCGCATTATTTTCGCGTGCGATGAAGTTGCCGAGTTACTCGACAAGACTGGCGCAGATAAACAACGCAAGGAACTCCTTTCACCTGCTGTTGGCAACCCAGCGCCCAGATGCCAATATTTTATCTGGTCAAGTTAAGAACAATATGAATATTCGTATTTGTGGCCGCGCAGATACCACACTGTCCACCATTATCATCGGTGACGGACGTGCGGCCGAGCAAATCCCACAAGATGCACAAGGGCGCTTTTTGATGGAAGATGGGACTATCTTCCAAGGGTACTATTTTGACGGCGAAACTGTTCTGAAATAATCTCCACCATAAACAACAAAACGGGCACATAAACTGCGCCCGTTCTTTTTTATTCGTCTATTGTATCAATATCATCAAATAGAGGACTTTCCCAAAAAGCCTTAAAAGGAATCCCTAAACCGCTGCACATTTTTAGAACTGTACCGGTTGTTGTGTTGCTTACGCTGCTGTTGGTCTTGACCGTCCGGGTAATACTGCTGGCTGAAAGTCCTGACCTTTCTGCCAACTGATTAAGCGTTATGCCGTTTTCGTGTACCAGCTCCATGATACGCAGAGAAATAGCCTGTTGTAATTGCATTGCTATCCCTCCCGCATTTTGCTTTCATGCACAATTTTACGGGATTTTGCTATGAAATGTTTTGCTTGTACGCAAAACTTATGCTATAATATTGCCAGAAAACCTATAAAAATACGAAAGGATGCTTATCAATGCGAAAAAGATGTGTTCTCCTTTGTTCTTTGTCTACTGCACTGTTGCTGTCTCTGACAGCCTGTGGGGTCAAAATTACTGCCGTACATCTGCCCGATGAAGTACAGGTCAATGTGGGCACAACTGCCGAGACAGCCGCAACCTATGAAACTGCACAGGAAGCTGACTCCGCTGCCCAACAGGCCGCCGCTGATAAGATTGACTGGACGTGGGCTGTCGGTGATGACACCATTGCCACGGTGGACGGCAGCGGCGTAGTTACGGGCATTAAGGGCGGCAGCACGCTTGTCACTGTCACTTCGGCAGACGGCAAATTTACCGCAAGCTGCCCCGTCACGGTCAGCCAGCCGCTGCAAGGGATTGCAC
>CABQGZ010000743.1 GCA_902463835.1 uncultured Lachnospiraceae bacterium | reverse complement strand
GATTAAAGTAACAATAAGACTTAGACTTGAGAGTGGGCAGCGGTCCACTCTCAATTTTATGTAGACCATCGTTTTTTACAGAAAGAAGGTGTGACAATGACAAAAAAGGAACTGTATGAGCAGCGCACCGAAGAACTGCTCCTTCCTATTATAGAAGCTCTGCACTTTGAGCTGGTTGACGTAGAATATGTAAAAGAAGGCGCCAACTGGTATCTGCGGGCTTATATCGATAAGGAGGGAGGCATCACGGTAGATGACTGTGAGACCGTGAGCCGCAGGATGAACGACATTCTGGATCAGGAGGATTACATTGAAGATTCCTATATCTTTGAGGTGAGCTCCCCCGGCCTGGGAAGACCCTTGAAAAAGGAGAAGGACTATGCCAGAAGCATGGGCAAAGAGCTGGAAATCCGAACATACCGTGCCATCGAGCGGGAAAAGGAATTTTATGGAATTTTGAAAGCATATGATGCAGATACTGTAACCATTGAAACAGAGAATGAGACAGAGATGACCTTTGCCAAAGCGGACATCGCACTGATACGCCTGGCTTTTGATTTTTAGCTCCGGGCAGCACGGGTCTTTGGATCTGCTGCACAAAACGTTCGGAAGAAATAGCGGAAAATAACTAACCAAATCAAGGAGGATAAAAAAATGAACAATGAGTTATTAGAAGCGTTAACAATACTGGAAAGGGAAAAAAACATCAGCAAGGAAACGCTGCTGGAAGCCATTGAGAATTCATTGATCACAGCATGTAAGAACCATTTCGGGAAATCGGATAATATCAAGGTCAATATCAATCCGGAAACCTGTGAGTACCATGTATTTCAGGAGAAGACCGTGGTGGAGGAAGTGGAGGATAACGCCCTGGAGATCAGTCTTGGCAACGCGAAGATGATCGATTCCAAGTATGAGCTGGGGGATATTGTCAACATCGAAGTGAAATCCAAAGAGTTCGGCCGTATCGCAACCCAGAACGCGAAGAACGTGATTCTTCAGAAGATCCGGGAGGAAGAGCGGAAGGTGCTGTTTGACCAGTATTACGGCAAGGAGCGGGATGTTGTGACTGGTATCGTGCAGCGGCAGCTGGGACGCAACATCAGCATCAACCTGGGCAAAGCGGACGCCGTCTTAAATGAGAATGAGCAGGTGAAGGGAGAGGTATTTCTTCCTACTGAGCGGATCAAGGTGTATGTGCTGGAAGTAAAATCCACCTCCAAAGGGCCGAAGATCCTTGTTTCCAGAACACATCCGGAACTGGTAAAGCGCTTGTTTGAATCGGAGGTCACAGAAGTGCGGGAGGGAATCGTGGAGCTCAAGAGCATCTCCAGAGAGGCCGGAAGCCGTACTAAGATCGCGGTGTGGAGCAATGACCCGGACGTAGATCCGGTGGGAGCCTGCGTGGGCTTAAACGGCGCCAGAGTCAATGCCATTGTGAGTGAGCTTCGGGGCGAGAAGATCGATATCATCAACTGGAACGAGAACCCGGCCATGTTGATCGAGAATGCGCTGAGCCCCGCAAAGGTAATCTCCGTTATCGCGGACGCGGAGGAGAAAACCGCCAAGGTGGTGGTTCCCGACTACCAGCTGTCTCTCGCCATCGGTAAGGAAGGCCAGAACGCAAGACTTGCGGCAAGACTGACCGGATTCAAGATCGATATCAAGAGTGAGACCCAGGCCAGAGAGTCCGGTGACTTCATGGATTATGAGAATGAATATGAAGATTACGAAGAGGACTACGAGTACGACGAGAATTACGACGGGGAATATGAGGAGGAGTATTACGAGGATTCCGAGTATTCTGAGGAAGGGTACGAAAATGAATAAAAAGATTCCCATGCGCCAATGTGTCGGTTGTGGAGAGATGAGAGCAAAGAAAGAGATGTTTCGCGTCATCAAAACAGCAGAAGAGGAAATACTACTGGACACAACCGGGAAGAAGAACGGCAGGGGCGCTTATATTTGCCCGAATCTGGAGTGCCTTAAGAAGGCGGGCAAGAACCGGGGGCTGGAACGCTCCTTGAAGACTGCCGTACCAAAGGATATTCTGGATACCCTAATGAAGGAGATGGAGAATCGTTGAAGCAGGATCGAATACTGTCAATGCTGGGTCTGGCCGAGAAGGCAGGACGGATTGCAAGCGGGGAATTTTCCGCCGAGAAAGCAGTCAAGACCAAACAGGCATTTTTAGTAGTGATAGCGTGTGATGCATCTGACAATACGAAGAAAATGTTTCGCAACATGTGTACCTTTTACCAGGTGCCCATGTATGAGTATGCCACCAAGGAGGAGCTTGGGCATGCCATCGGGAAACAATATCGTGCGTCACTGGCGGTCACGGATGAAGGATTTTCCAAATCTCTGGAATCGAAACTGAAAATGTGGAAGAAAACTGAATAATGGAGGTAGTAAGTATGGCTAAAGTCAGAGTACATGCACTCGCAAAGGAACTGGAAATACAGTCGAAGGATATCATCAATTTTTTGGCTGAAAAGAATATAGAAGTAAAATCCGCACAGAGCTCTGTGGAGGATGATGTAATTGAGATGGTAAAAGGAAGATTTGCAAGGACGACAAAGGTCGTGAAGAATACGGAGGAGCAGGCAAAGCCGATGGCAGAAGGAAAGACGGAAACAAAAGCAGAGATAAAGGCAGAAAGCCTGGCAAAGACGGAAGCGAA
>CABQGZ010000742.1 GCA_902463835.1 uncultured Lachnospiraceae bacterium | reverse complement strand
TTAAGTATGTCTTTATAGACAAGGACAAGGCCGAGCGTTATCTGGAAAGACTCGTGTCTGTGAGTTTAAGTGATATTGAAAAATATCTCAACATAAAGTCTTTCGGGATTTCCGAATTTGGGGATTTGCTCTATAAGGATGATTATGTATTGATCAGATGAGAAGATTGAGGTCGGAAATAAGTGATGTGGTAGCGATTCTCCTGGGCATTCTGATATCTCTTGCCGTATTGATTGTTATCATTTTAACCGTAGCCAGCATATGGTTTTGGACGGATCCGGATGCATATGGGAGTCATGATCTCGGGAAAGGGATATATGCGCTGGATATGAGCAGCAAATCTCGGGAAATAGTGTTATGTACACATCTGGATGGAAACTCGTGCACTGCCGGATCTCCGTTAACCCAGTTGTTGATTGACTCGAAAGTATGGTATGATGACGAGTGGATTGTTGTAACCGGCAACAATGGAAAGAATCAGAATATGTTTTATATTATCAACAAGAATGGTGCAGCCCCATTTGACAAGGCCTGTTTGCGCAAAGGAGTTGACCCAAAGGAAAAGGAAAATGACGAGAAAATCAAGGAGGTGGAAAAGAAGGTGTCTGAATTTCGTGATAGCGTTGAATTCAAAATGATGTGCAAAGAGCTTGGAATAGGTCTTGATGATCTTAAACTTTTAGATTAAGTTCATTCTTCTGAGTTTTCGCATATGCAGCGTTAAGCAGACATCTGCACTGGGAATCGTTCACGAAATATAACAAGGAGACAGGGTTATGATAACTAAGCAGAAGACATGTGTATATATACTTGTTTGTTCTTTCGTTTTTTGTTTTTCCACCATAGCTGGAACAAGAAATACAGTACAGACCGAATACTCCAAAGTATGGTATGACTCCGATCTTAAGTTATTGGTAACATTCTATTCCAAAGAAGCTGCTGGTCCTGTCGTGGCAATGGACTGGCATCTGCTTAATGGCAGATTGTGTTCAATATCACCCAATGGCGTAGCCGATTTCAAGTGGAGCAGCGATAGTGTATCGGTATATTTATATCGTAGACTTCAGAATATTTTTCCTGGTTATGACGAATATTTTGGTGGAAGAAAGACTATTGCCGTACTTCTCGACAGCAGTATGAACATCATAGAATCCAGAATTGTCGCTATGCCTCTGCAGTATTACAAAAATGAGAGTAAATTCGGCAAGCAGCTTGACTCTGTTTTCGCTGATTTTGGTCTGAAATCTAAAGGGATGTGGGTGAAAAAAGTCCCATCTTCCGAAGAAGAATATTATGTGGGGTTCATATCCGCATGGTGTTATTAGCCTTAGGCGCTTTCGTGCCCCGGTGCGGAACCACAGTGAGTGAGCGCAGCTTTAGCGGAGCGAACGGACTGTGACCGCTTTTTTCCTGATTGGCCGCGTAGCGGACATCTCTATCGGCCCGGACAAGTGAGAAAAGCATCCCCCCATATCCTACGATTGAGGGATGCGAAGGTTGTGAGGGAGGTTTATCGCCAGATGGGTTCTTTCTCCCAGTCAGAGGGAAATCCCATTGCTAGGAGGTCGATATTGGGATACTCTGCAAACAGCGCCTTGAGTTCGGCTTTGAAGTTGTTGCCGGACTCGATTGTGCAGAGCAGGTATGCAATCATCGCACAGCGGAAGTAGATGCGCTGGGAGTTTGTCTTGGTGGGGTCAATCCAAGGATGGATGACGCGGCGGGGTTCTGCCGGACGGATGGGCAGAAGTTTGTTCCAGACTCGGCTATGGTGGCAGCAGAGGTTGCGGAGTCCGCTCAAGACCAGGAGCCAGGAGGTGAATACCGGCGGCTGCAGGCCGAAGTGCTGAGCGATTTTCTTCTTCAGGGAGAGGTTGGCCAGATTCATATAGATGTGGGCCATGTTACCAAAGGGCAGAATCTCCAAAATCATCCACGCCGGCGGATATGGCTCGTTGTATGTGGCCTTGAAATGCTCGATGAAATCCTCTTTGGAGCCACTGTACTCCTTGTCGATGACGCTGATCAGGGTATTGAACCTGTCGATGCTCTGGTAGTTGACAGGATCTGTGACCCAGAAGATATCCCCCGTCTCTTCTGCCACGAAGTTGCCCAGCGTACTGCGGATGGCCACCTCTATCTTTTCTATCTTGCGGAATAAGAGCGCCCGTAGACAGGAATCGAAGGTGTACATGGACACTACTTTGTCGAAAGTGGCTGTCGGCTTGTAGATGTGATTCGCTTTTGGAATCTCCAGCAGTGGATAAAAATAGGCGCTGAGCCGGTAGTAGCCGACATTGGTCAGATACGCAGTGGCAAGATTCTCGTCCGTGATTTGAAGACCTCTCGATTTCAGCATGGCGAGGTGCTGGGCAGGATTGAGATAGGTCTTTGTGAAGGCAACCGTTCCCATATAGATAAAAAAAGACCCACCTATTTGAGCATTGCTAAGAGGCTTGGCGGGTTCTACTAGTGCAAATATAGGGATATTTTCCTTCCCTGCAAAATCTTTTTAAGACATTCTTATGTACTATGTATTTTACTTTATAATATACCGGTTGCTGTCCTTGATGAGGCCGCAGATGGTGACGTTGAGCGATGAGGCTTCACGGATGGCGTCAATGTCCAGATGCAGGCGGAAGCGCCAGTGGTGGTGCGGGTCTGCCGGCTCGTTTATTCTCTCTTCGCTT
>CABQGZ010000741.1 GCA_902463835.1 uncultured Lachnospiraceae bacterium | reverse complement strand
TTACATATTCAAGTAACTACAGGCTCATGTCCTTCTTTTTCCTCGCTGGTTTTGCGAAACTTTGTAAGATACTGCATAGTTTAATTTGCTGGAATACAGCCCCAAAACAAGTGTGGTACGCAGACCAGCCAGTAACACAAGTCCTGGGGAAGAGGTATGCCTGTACTCAGACCCTTGCAAGACGTCGGCACTTAGCGAGCAAGTCATGAATATGGCTTGCGAGGTTAGTGTCCGCTACGTCTGTGCACGGAGCGAGAGCGCGTCTGATACAGGCATACCTCTTTCACAGGACGACACTCGCACCTGACCTGCGTACTACTCTTGCTTTGGGGCGTTCCCTTCGCCGCAAACAAACCCATGCCCTTCTTTCGCTAAACCAGCATTTTCAGCCCTTGAATTACGAACAGATTCAACACCGCCAACCCATAGATTGTCATGAGCGCTCTCATTCCAAGAGGTACCACCGCAAACACAGGCTGCAGCACCGGCACCAGCAGAACCAGATTCAGCATCAGAAAACCGGCCAAAAAAGCAAACCATAAAAATTTGTTGTTATAAAACTCCCTCGTAAAAAGCACCGGCCGATCTGATTTGCAGTTAAACCCATGTACCAGCCGGGACAGACACAGCGTTGCAAACGCCATGGTACTTGCCTGCTTTGGTCCACCGGCGGACAAGCCGATGAAATAGGCTGTGATGGTGGTCATTGAGATAACCATGCCCTCTATCAGTATCTGAAGCATAACCCGCCCCGTCAATATGGATTCGCTGCGGCTTCTGGGCTTTTCCTGCATGACCGCCTTTGCGTGGGGATCCAGCCCCAGAGCAATTGCCGGCAGGGAATCCGTCAACAGGTTGATAAACAACAGGTGCACGGGAGCAAAGGGTACCTCAGTGCCAGCCAGGAAGGTGATCAGCACAGCCAGAATCCCTGCCATATTACCGGACAACAGGAACAAAATGGATTTCTTGATGTTCCGGTATACATTTCTTCCGTTTTCCACTGCTTTCACAATAGTTGCAAAGTTATCGTCCGTCAGGATCATGGATGCAGCGTCCTTGGCCACCTCCGTTCCGGTGATTCCCATTGCAACGCCGATGTCCGCCTGCTTTAATGCCGGAGCATCGTTGACACCATCTCCCGTCATGGACACGATATTACCGCGCTGCTGCCAGGCTCTCACAATGCGAATCTTATGCTCCGGAGACACTCTGGCGTACACGGCCACCTCCGGCACGAAATCTTTCAGTTCTTCGTCTGACAGTGTTTCCAGCTGATCACCGTTTACTGTCTTATATCCATCCGTCAGGATTCCGATCTCTTTTGCGATTGCTGCCGCAGTTACCGCGTGGTCTCCGGTGATCATGATCGGCCGGATGCCAGCCTGGATACATTCCTCCACAGCCGCTTTTGATTCTTCTCTGGGTGGATCGATCATGGAAAACATTCCCAGAAAGATCAGATTTGCCTCATCCTCCACAGAACAGTTCTTCTCCATGGGTTTATAGGCAAAAGCCAGTACCCGCAGTCCCTGTCCGGAGTAATCCTCGTTGACTGCAAGAATCTCTGCTTTATCCTCCGCAGTCATGATACGGACTCCGCTGACATCCCGTATGCAGCTTGACCGATCAAGCAGAACATCCACAGCACCTTTTGTAATCATAGTGATCTCTCCCTGATGTCTATGCAGAGTGCTCATCAATTTCCGATCAGAGTCAAAGGGAACCTCCCCGATTCTCGGGTAGCCGCCTCTTATTTTTTCCGGCTCCAGAGCGCCTGGGATTTTCCGCAGCATATGGAGAAATGCCAGTTCCGTAGGATCTCCGATGTCCTCCCCATTTTTGCTGGTGGAATCATTACAAAGCACACTGGCTGTGACCAGCATTTTTTCCAGTTCATTCTCCACTTGAATCTCTGATATTTTTTTGCCGCTGTGATTCACATACAGATTCATCACCGTCATACGGTTCTGGGTCAGAGTCCCTGTCTTGTCGGAACAGATGACGGAGACGCTGCCAAGGCCTTCCACTGCCTGCAGCTTGCGAATAATCGCATTTTCTCTGGACATTTTCTGCGTTCCGAAAGCCAGCACAATGGTGACAATGGAACTTAAAGCCTCCGGAATGGCGGCAACTGCCAGGGCTACTGCAAACAAAAACGCCTGCATCACACTCTCCCCCCGCAGGATACTCATACCGAACAGCACACCACAGATGATAAGTATTAAGACAGAAATCTTCCGTCCAAATCCATCCAGATTCTGCTGCAGAGGCGTCTTATGCTCCTTGGTGTCCTTCAACAGAGATGCGATCTTCCCCACCTCCGTGTCCATTCCCGTCCCAGTCACCACACAAGTCGCCCGGCCATACGTGACAAAGCTGCCGGAATACAGCATATTGTGCCGGTCTCCCAGCGAAACCTCTCCTTCGATAGCAGCTTCGTTCTTCTCCACCGTGAGACTCTCACCGGTCAGGGCACTCTCATTTACTTTCAGGCTTGCATTCTCCAGGATACGGCCATCCGCAGACACAAAGTCCCCCGCCTCCACCAGCAGGATATCCCCCTGCACTACCTCCCTGGAGGGAATAATGTGCATATCATGATCCCGAAGTACCTTTGCCTGGGGACCGGAAAGCTTCTTTAAGCTTGCCAGGGATTTCTCTGCCTTTCGGTGCTGAATCGTCCCCAGAAC
>CABQGZ010000740.1 GCA_902463835.1 uncultured Lachnospiraceae bacterium | reverse complement strand
GCATCGTACTCCTCAAAGAGCTGCGGCAGATCGGCCTCCTGTATGGCGTAGTCCTCTGTCTCCTCCGCTACCACCGGCTCCACAGAGATCTGTTTGAAGCCAAGATCCGCTAAGTGAAGTACATCCTTGGAAAAATCGAGATTGTGGTGGGTAAAGGTTCCGCGGACATAGTAGTTCGTCTGATTCCTGCTGTCTGCAAACTGCTGGAACTTTGGCACGATCAGGTCGTAGCTCCCCGCACCTTTGCGGAAGGGCCGCATGAAATCATGGACTTCTCTTCTTCCGTCAATGCTTAGAACCACGTTCGCCATTTCTCGGTTGGCAAATTCCATGATATCCTCGTTCAGAAGCACACCGTTAGTTGTCAGAGTAAACCGGAAGTTCTTATTGTATAGCTTCTCCTGTTCTCTGCCGTATGATACCAGATCTTTTACTACCTGAAAATTCATCAACGGCTCTCCGCCAAAGAAATCCACCTCCAGATTCCTGCGGCTTCCGGAATTTTTGATAAGAAAATCAAGGGCGGCTTTTCCCACCTCATAGGACATGAGCTCCCGTCTTCCGTGATATTCCCCTTCCTCTGCAAAGCAGTACCTGCAGGCCAGATTACAGTCATGGGCAATGTGCAGACACAGAGCTTTCACCACAGTCTCCCGATTCTTGAAGGAATCGATATAGCTCTCGTACTCGTCCTCCGTGAACAGCTGCTTATCCTGGGCCAGTTCCTGAATCTCGTCGCAGGCCTCTGCAATCTCGGCAGCCTCATATTGTCCGGACAGCCTGGCGATGATATCCTCCCTGCTCATCCTTTCGTACAGGGGAATCACGTCGTAGGTCACGTCATCTACCACGTGAACGGCACCGCTGTTCACATCCAGAACAATGTTATAGCCATTGTTTTTATATTGATGAACCACTGTAACAGTTCCTCGCTTTCTATATGACAGTTCGATACCCCGCAGCTGACCACGGGGTATCATGCATGTTCCGTATGTAACGGTCCGTTCTACTTATTTTCGCAGCTCTGATTTCCCACGGTGCAGGAAGTCTTGCATGCGGACTGGCAAGAGGTCTGGCACTCACCGCAGCCGCCCTTCTTAACCGTCTTCTGTAACTTCTTTGTATTTAATGTCTTTACGTGTTTCATAACATACGCTTCCTTTCTGTTTCCTGTCTCAGCAGATTATACCACACTATCCCCTGTCTGGTAAAGGGGTTTTGCTGATTTTTTTGTCTTCCTTCACTAACTTTCCTTGATATGACCTCTCTGACGGATCACGTCTACCACCTTCTCCACATAGCTGCGGCAGGTCTCCTCACTCTCGGCTTCCACCATCACACGAATCACAGGCTCTGTTCCGGACTCTCGTACAAGAATTCTTCCGGTATCTCCCAGAAGCTTCGCCACCTCATCCACGGCCGCCTGCACCTGAGGATCGCCCTGAGCTTCGGCTTTGTCCTTCACTCTCACATTCTTAAGCACCTGGGGATAGATGGTCAAGTCTGCGGCCAGCTCGCTCATCTTCTTTTTCCGCGCCAACATGACCTCCATCATCTTCAGGCTGGTCAGAATCCCATCACCAGTAGAAGCATACTTGGAAAAAATAATATGTCCGCTCTGCTCTCCGCCTAAACGACAGCCGTGCTCGCTCATATATTCATACACATATTTGTCGCCCACCGCCGTTTTCGCATAGCCGATTCCAAGCTCATCAAAGGCTTTGTACAGACCAAAATTAGACATGATCGTAGTGACCACCGTGTTGCCAATGAGCTTACCGCGCTCTTTCATGTATCGCCCGTAAATGTAAAGAATCTGATCTCCGTCAATGATCTGGCCCTTCTCATCCACACAGAGGCAGCGGTCCGCATCACCGTCATAGGCAAAGCCCACATCCAGACCGTTATCCACCACAAATTTCTGCAGCCCCTCGATATGGGTAGAGCCCGCATTCGTATTGATATTGGTTCCATCCGGATCGGCATTGATCACGAAGGTCTTGGCACCCAAAGCATCAAACACGGCTTTCGCAACATTCCAGCTGCTGCCGTTGGCGCAGTCCAGCCCTACCTTGACGCCTTTAAAGGAATACATACCCAGAGAAATCAAATATCCGATGTAGCGGTTCCGACCGGAGACATAGTCTACAGTGCGCCCGATCCGCTCCTTATACGCAAAAGGAAGCTCCTCCCATGTCTGACCGAACAGTGTCAGCTTGCCGTCCAGATAATCTTCGATATAAGAAATGGTTTCTTCATCCATCTTCTCTCCGTTGCAGTTGATCAGCTTGATCCCATTGTCAAAATAAGGATTATGGCTGGCAGAAATCATAATTCCACAATCAAAATCATCAATATTGGCCACATAAGCCACAGAAGGTGTGGTAGTGACATGTAAAAGATAAGCGTCCGCACCGGAAGCCACCAGACCTCCTACCAGCGTGTATTCGAACATGTAAGAAGAACGGCGTGTATCCTTGCCAATCACAATCCGGGCCGGCGTATCATCCGCAGTTCCCGTTTCAGCCGCCTTGCGGCGCTTCAGTTCACTGTAATACCAGCCCAAAAAACGGCCGATCTTATATGCATGGTCTGCTGTCAGATTCTTGTTCGCCTCTCCACGGAAGCCGTCAGTTCCAAAATACTTTCCCATCTTTTTCATACTCCTTTTTCTAAAATCATAAGATTCCCATCAGTTGAGAAC
>CABQGZ010000739.1 GCA_902463835.1 uncultured Lachnospiraceae bacterium | reverse complement strand
AGCCTGCGGGTCATCCAGCTCACCAGCGCGGGGCTTGACCGTGTGCCGCTGGACTATATCCGCGCCCACGGCATCGAGCTGCACAACGCTGCGGGTGTGTACAGCGTCCCGATGGCGGAGTTTGCCATCGGCGGCATTTTGCAGCTTTATAAGCAGAGCCGCTTTTTTGCAGAAAATCAGGCGCAGCAAAAATGGGAAAAGCATCGCGGCTTGCTGGAGCTGTCCGGCAAGCGGGTGTGTATCCTCGGCTGCGGCGATGTGGGACGCGAGATTGCAAAGCGACTGAAAGCCTTTGACTGCCAGATTACCGGCGTGAACCGCACGGTACGGGCGCTGCCGGATTTTGATGAAATCCTACCGATGGATAAGTTGCCGGACGCTGCGGCGGTGTGCGACGTTCTGGTCTGCTGCATCGCCCTGACGCCAGAGACACGCGGCATCGTGGGTAAAGAGGTTTTCGACCGCCTCCCCACAGGTGCGGTGTTCGTCAATGTCGCCCGCGGCGCACTGACAGATGAAGCTGTCCTGAATGCATGGCTGCAAAGCGGCGGCCGCGCGGTGCTGGATGTGTTTGAAGAAGAACCTCTGCCTGAAACCAGCCCACTGTGGGATATGGAAAACGTAATCCTGACCCCACATAACAGCTTTGTAGGAGACGGCAAGACTGTGGGTAACGATAAAGGAGAATCTGATATGAGTGTGAAGCAATTTTATGAGAATGAAATCCGACAACGTTTAGACTCAGACTGTGAATACCGTGAGTTCCTTTTTCCGAGAGACTATGTTGTTAGCAATGTTCAATTGGACAGTCAATCAATGGAAAGCTTTCCGCTTTATAACAATTGGAAACAATATGATATAGGTGTTTATCACATCTATATTCAGCAAAAGACACATTGCTATACGGTAAGTTGTAACGGAAAGTATGCTGCGCTGATTGGACATGCCTTTGACCCTTTTACAAACATCATCAATGAGATAGATATTTTAACAGCGTGCCTGAAATCTTATGACCGGGGTCGTTCCGCCTTTTTTGATGTCATAAATAGAATTACCGGTGTGTTTGTTATACTGGTTTCTGAAGGTGCCAATCTGCTAGCTGTACAGGACTGCGCAGGAATGCAAATGCTCTACTACGGAAAAATTGGAGGAAATATATGGCTTTCTTCCGCCCCTCAGTTGCTGGGAGATATTTGCCATTTAAAGCGAGACCCTCACGTCCTCCAGATGTTAAACAGTCATAGCTACTATCTTGGAAGTCGATATCTTCCTGGGGATATGTCTCCGTACCGTGAGCTACGGCGGCTAGGAGCAAATCTTTTCTTAGAATATAATAATTGCTTTTCTATTCACCGGTTTTTCCCAATAGCCCCACGTCCCGTGTATTCTAACGAAGCACAAAAAAAAGCTGCCATTGAGGAGATATATACAGTTTTCCGCAAGAACATCGAAATGATCCAAGAGAAATGGACACATCCAGCGATCTCACTATCCGGTGGTGTTGACAGCAAAACCACATTAGCTTGTGCGAATGGACTATATGACAAACTTAAGTGCTATAGTTTTGCATCAAAGCCTTCAGAAAAACTGGATGCCGATGCCGCCGCACAAATTTGTGAAAATCTGGGAATACCACATACATGCTATGTTATTCCGGAGGATCCGAGTGAAATCCGAGATTACGATTTTTTAGTGAAGCTCATCGACCATAATACTTCCTACCTGCTACGGCTAAACGAAAATGAATTGCGAAAATATATTTATCTTAGCCGAATTCATGATTATGACGTAGAAATCAAATCTGATACTTCAGAAATAGGACGCGCTATTATGCAAAAAAAATACATGGTGCGCCTTCCTGATATTTTGGCTCCTCGGCATCTGTCCATTTTTCAGGCTAGGTATTTATGTGAGCCCCAGTTGCTACATATGGCCGATTATGAAAACGATGATTTTATGAAGCGCTCTTGCCTAAAAGAACCCATATTGGGGTATGAGCACATCAATCTTTTCTTCTGGGAAATCCGACTGGCATCTTGGTATGCAACAGCATTTCATTCGCATCAGTTCTTTGGTGAAGTCGTTATTCCGTACAACAATCGAAAGATGATGGACATGTTTTACGGTTTTACCTATCAGGAGCGGATGGATGACAGGCCACACTTAATGCTTATGGAGCGGGGAAACCCCAAGATCTCTGCGATGGACATTTCAGTAAAAGATACGTACTTTGGGAAAAAACGTGTCATAATGGAAACTCTTTACTATTTGTATGCGACCAGACTAAACACGATGGGTAGATTTATAGGAAAAAGATGAAAGTACTTTTGGTTGCCACCGTACAATCGCATATCTGCCAGTTCCACAAGCCGCTTGTTGCCATGCTGCACGAGCATGGATGCGAAGTTCATGTCGCAGCGCGGAACAACCTTGCAGAAAAGAACGGCTTAAAGCTGGACTTTGTGGAACAGGTCTTTGACGTGCCGTTCCAGCGGTCACCGTCTTCACCGAAAAATCTTGGAGCCTACAAACAGCTCAAAAAGATCATTGATGAAGGCAGTTACGACGTGATCCACTGCAACACGCCGGTCGGTGGTGTGCTGGGACGGCTAGCTGCGCGAAAAGCACGCAAGCATGGCACGAAGGTGTTTTATACCGCTCACGGGTTCCATTTCTACAAGGGCGCACCGAAGAAAAACTGGCTCAT
>CABQGZ010000738.1 GCA_902463835.1 uncultured Lachnospiraceae bacterium | reverse complement strand
TGAACTACGCGGGCTTCTAGTATTTGTATGTACAAGTACCTGAGCCCGCGCTTTTTATGTATATTCTGCAATTTATCTCTATTTGAATAAAGCCATAATTCTATAGCTGCGTGGGCTCAGGTAATATCACTTGCATAGCACTCAAAGCCCACGTAGTTCGCCCTTCCCGTGGTTTGACGCAGACATCGCAGCCCAGCAATAAGTACAGCTTGCCGCAAAACAGCCGCATGGACAGGAGCAGGGCCCGAAAATAAACCTTTCAGGGGCGTTCTTAATGGAGGTGAGATCCAGCGCCTACGGAGACTTAGGCGCGAAGGCTCTCCTGAGCGTCTTAGTCGCAGTTGGCGATTAGTTCGCCGGAATGTTGCCCCGTTTGCGTGGACTATGGTGCTGCCTGATCTGCGTCTCTTTGCTCTAAATAAAATCTCGCTCTGTTTTGCTAAATCCTCATTCTCATCTTGATATCCGGGTTCATTTCCTGTATGATAGTGACATGCATATTGCAGTACCTGAATCTGAAAAACTCAAGTGGAGATAAAAGGACGAAGAGATGCGAAAATATTTGAAAATGATATAGGAGAGAGACATTTATGGAAGAGCAAAATACAACACATTTTCAATTGTACCTGGATGAGGTGGGCACTGTGGCAGAGTGCTCAAAAGAGTTGGAGGAGCAGTTGTATAAAAGTCTGCTTGCGGGCGATACCTCAGTGATAGGGACAATTTCCACTCAATGGCTGCGCCGGGTAATCGAAATAGCAAAAGCATATGAAGAGAAGGTCTGTCCCCTGGATGATCTGGTACAGGAAGGTAATATGGGGCTGTTGACAGAGCTCCATGCCATTGCTGTGGGCAGTCGCGTCCTGGAGGAATCCAATATCCATGCGCACCTTACGGAAGCAGTCAGGAATGCCATTGAGCAATATCTGGGAATCGAGAGCGGAGAGACTCAGCAAAACGAGACGATCCTGGGCAAGGTGTCCCTGGTCTATGAAGCACAAAAGTACCTGACGGAAGAGCAGGGCAGTCAGCCGACGCTGGCGGAACTTGCGGAATATACCAGGATTCCGGAAGAAGAGCTGACCGATATTTTGTCTTTGATAAAAGAGATAAAAAGGGATTGAAAAATGAAGCTGACTATGCAATAATAAGTAGCATGTAAAAAGGCATGGGGAGCCAGTATTGAACCCTTAAAACATATGAAAAGAGGAGAACATAATGAAGACAATACTATTTCAGGGAGATTCTATTACGGACGCAGGACGTTCCAGGGAGGATAACCGCAATATGGGCCTTGGATATCCCACACTTGTGGCGGGGGAATTAGGGCTGGAATATCCTGGTCAGTACACGATGTACAATAGGGGAATAAGCGGTAATCGCATTGTTGATGTATATGCCAGAATCAAAGCGGATATCATCAATCTGAAGCCGGATATTATGAGCCTTCTGATCGGTGTAAATGATGTGTGGCATGAGATCGATTGGCAAAATGGTGTAGCTGCGGACAAGTATTTTAAAGTTTATGAAATGTTGATCAAGGAGATTCGCGAAGCACTGCCGGAAATCAAGATCATGATCATGGAGCCATTTGTGCTCAAAGCAGGTGCAACGGAAGCCCACTGGGAGGAATTCCAGGTGGAAGTGCATAAGAGAGCCGAGAAAGCAAAAATGATAGCAGAAAAGTACGGACTTTCCTTTGTGCCGCTGCAGAACAGATTTGACGAAGCGGTGAAGCTGGCACCCAGCGATTACTGGCTGAGAGACGGCGTTCATCCCACAACAGCAGGTCATGAGCTGATCAAGCGGGAATGGCTGAAGGCATTTAAAAACTTATGATGCTTCCAGAAAAATTTTTAGATAGAATGTGTAAGATGCTGGGGGAAGAAGAATACCAGCAGTTTTTAAAAAGCTATACCCAAGAGGAATACCATGCCCTGCGGGTGAATACCTTAAAAGTGGAAGGCACCTGGATAGAGCAGCATCTGGACTTTGTTCAGGAGCC
Source organism: uncultured Lachnospiraceae bacterium (assembly GCA_902463835.1). Classification (GTDB taxonomy): domain Bacteria; phylum Bacillota; class Clostridia; order Lachnospirales; family Lachnospiraceae; genus 14-2. The sequence goes on along the minus strand of CABQGZ010000738.1, from coordinate 702 downwards.
TGTGGCGTGGAACAGAGATGGATTTTATTACAGACAGGATGACAGGCCGGGCTGTCATCCTTTTCATGATGCAGGGGTATATTATATTCAGGAGGCCAGCGCACAGGCTCCTGTGGTATATCTGGATCCAAAGCCGGGAGAGCGGATCTTGGATCTGTGTGCTGCTCCCGGAGGAAAGAGTACCCAGATAGCTGCCGCCATGAAGGGGGAAGGGATTCTTGTCAGCAATGAGATTCATCCTGCCCGAGCGAAGATTCTGTCGGAAAATGTGGAGCGCATGGGTATCCGCAACGCGTTGGTTACGAATGAGGCACCTCAGAAGCTGGAGCGGCTGTTTGAGGAATATTTCGATCGGGTGCTGGTGGATGCTCCCTGCTCCGGGGAGGGGATGTTTCGGAAAAATGAGGAGGCCTGCGGCCAGTGGAGTACGGAAAATGTGGAGCTGTGTGCCAGGCGGCAGGACGAGATCCTCTCATGTGCGGCCCATATGCTGCGGCCGGGGGGAAGGCTGGTGTACTCTACCTGTACCTTTGCCCCGGCGGAGAATGAGGGGACGATTTTGCGGTTTCTGCAGAATCATCCTGAGTTTACAATAGAACAGGTGGAAAGATTTCCCGGAATGGAACCAGGGAATCCACGCTGGGCTGTAGAATATGGAAGTGAGGAGCAATTGTCGGATTTGGGATTGGAACATACGGTACG
>CABQGZ010000737.1 GCA_902463835.1 uncultured Lachnospiraceae bacterium | reverse complement strand
AGAAAGGGCGCTTTCCTGCCGAATTCCGGGGGCGTTATCTCAAAGTCCGGCACAGTATGGCCGTCAAAATAAAAACGGAAAACAGGTGTGGGGCTTGTGGGGTAGCGGTGCTGTGTAAAATTAAAGATACAGCCCGGGCCGTCAGCCTCGGCCAAAACCCATTCCCCGTTGTCATCCTGGTACATGCCCCAGTCCCAGTCCGCATTGTCTCCGCATTTTGATATGCTGCCGAAATAGCGGATCTCGCTGCCCGAGTCCAGAACGGGCAGCCCTTCGATTGTTTTTATTCTTTCCTTGCCGCGGGCGGCTGTAATAGATCTGTTATTCATAAGAATCTCCATTGTTATAGATTGATTGCTCTTACGGATAAGCCCTCCGTGTGGCTTACCGGTATCTCTCTCTTTTCATGAGGCAGAAGCATAAGGAAGTTGTCATCGGCAGTAAAGGTACTGTCGCAGGAAAGACATTCCACAAAGACTCCCACCGCCGGCGCGGACGATACATTTTCAATCACCGCCAGCCCCGGTCTGGTTGACAGCTGAAGGTTACACTTGGGAAGCTGCTTTAAAAATCCGTTGTCCTCCAGGTAATTGAGGATATAAAAGCTGCTGTCCGCGAGCCTGCCTTCCACAAAAGTGCGGATATCTATGATTCGCAATGCAGATACGCAGTCTGGCGTAAGGTGAAGCTCGCCCACCTTGTGATTGCCCGAAGCAGTGTCTGCCTGGAAGCAGGAATGGGCAAGAAGCTTCAGATCCCTGTCAAATACAGAAATCTCGATTCTGCAGTCAAGCCCCTTTGCTGCGCTGCAGTCGTCAAGCAGCCAGACGTCATAATGATCGGACGCGTTCACCGAAGTGACATACAGCATGGCGTGCAGCGGGGAAAAGGCGTTTTTAAAAACGTAATAAGGAATCTTCGGAACGCCGTAATAATCCACCGTTGACCAGGAGCAGGCGGGATAGACGTCTGTAAGCTTATAGTAGCATACGCCCGCCGCCTTCGGACTGTCCGCCCGCTGGGCTTCCAGGGTGTGGCGCACGGCGATTGCTTGAGCCAGTTGGGTGCCTAACACAAAGTCCTCCATGGTTTCCATGGGGAAGAACGCGGAGGAATGCTTCAATAAATGGTCCATATCATTGAACTCTTCCGGCCACAAAAATTCGTTGAAGCGGGGCGTATGATAGTTGAAGGCGCTTTTGGCGGTGGAATCAATGGGCTCCGACAGCTCATGCTCCGGCACATATCTTGCGATGCTTGGCAGGTTCGGCGCGGACGCCATGCCGAATTCGCCGATAAAGGGCGCCCTTAGGTTGAGCGCATGATCCATATCCTCCATAAGCCAGTAGGTATCGTAATTGTGAAGGGAACCGGCGTAGGGAGAGGTTCGGTGAAAGGAGCGGGTACCGTCCTTCTCATAGGCAATCTCAGCCATTCGGATAATGGAGGGCTCGTCAATGGCGGAAAGCTCGTTTCCCCCGGCCCAACGCATCAGCGAGGCATGGTTCCGAAGACGTATGGTGTGTACCAGTACCGTTTCCTCCAACTGCTCATAGGGCTGTGTCTTCGGGGAATCCCAGCAGGTGGGCCATTCCTGCTGCACCATCAGGCCCAATTCATCACATATCCGGTAAAAGCAGTCTCTTTCCGGAAGACCGCCTCCCCAGGCTCTTAAGAGCTGAAGGTTCTGATGCTTTGCCAGCGAAAGGAAACGACGGTAACCGGCCTCGTCAAAGCGGAGAAGGGCGTCGGTGGTGCACCAGTTTGTCCCTTTTAAAAAAACATACCTTCCGTTTACATAGCAGCTCCAGTTATAGTTTTTGGAGCTGTCTGTACCAGGGGCGGGACGCATCTCAATCTGACGGATGCCGATCACGTCCGAGAAACGCTGGATCAGATCATCGCCATCAGGCTCCACTTGTATATCAAATCGATACAAGGGCTGCTCCCCGTAGCCGTTTGGCCACCAAAGCCTGTGATTTTTTACGGTTAAGCTGTAATGCATATAGCCCGGCTGTTCCGCAGTATATGCGCCCTCCCAATACTGGGTGTCGCCGGAAAAATTCTCAGGCGCTATTTTAATCTTCACAGTACCGCTGGATTTCTGCGGGGAATAAATGCAAAGTCCCATGGTTCCCGTTTGATAATCTTCGGTAAAAATAAAGGGGCGCTCCAGCCGGCAGTCGGGGGTCTCAATGATGGATACATTGTCCCAGATTCCCCTGGTGGGGATGCAGGCATAATGCCAGCCGTACACGCAGTTTACCACCACGCCGTTTTTCCAGCCCTCGTCGAAATCGGCATATTCGGAATACTGCTTCGGATCGGCGGGAGCGTTTAAGATCTTTACCGTTAAGAGGTTTTTGTATTTGAGAATCTCGGTTACATCGAATTCCGGCCTTCCGAACATACCGGAATGGCTGCCCAGAAAAACTCCGTTCAGGTAAAATTCCGCATCGGAGCATACGCCGTCAAAGCATAGGCGGGGATGCTTAAAGTGTTCGGAGTATGTGAATTCCTTTTGAAACCACCAGGTCTTATAGGCAGCTTCCCGGGCATAGCGGTCATTCTTGTCAACCATAGGGTCGGGAATTACCCCTGCTTCCAACAATGCTGTCTGAACGGTGCAGGGGATATTTGCAATAACCGCCTGTGAAAAATCAGGTTCATTTGTTTCACAGGCGGTTATTGCAAATATCCCCTGCAC
>CABQGZ010000736.1 GCA_902463835.1 uncultured Lachnospiraceae bacterium | reverse complement strand
CTATCAATAGAGTTTAAAGATATTTGTACTGTTTTCATTATAAAACCTCCTTGAAATAAAAATGGTTGTAACCTTATTGATTTCCTTTATAGTAACGGTTTTGGTAAAAAAAGTCAATAGCACCCTAACCAATTTCGTTGGACAAATCTCGGTGGTTTTTCGGCAGTTTTGCTTTGGAGGGAGGAATTCCCCAAAAAGCGTGACAGCCTTTCGTAAAGTATGCACAAGGAAAATGAAGAAGGAGGATGCAGGACAGAAACGCTGCGTAAAGGCGGCATACATTTCCTTCGCTTGAAAGAGAGGAAAATCCTGCTTGCAATACAATGAAAAAAGCGGCATTGCACAATTTGGGATGTAAGGTAAACGCATATGAGACAGAAGCCATGCAGCAGCTGCTGGAGCAAAATGGTTATGAGATCGTGCCTTTCACGGAGAAAGCGGACGTCTATGTGATCAACACCTGTTCCGTGACAAATATGGCGGATCGGAAGTCAAGGCAGATGCTCCATCGAGCGAAAAAGCAGAACCCGGATGCCATTGTGGTAGCTGCCGGTTGCTATGTTCAGACAGCGATGGAGCAGGCCGAGGCGGATGACGCCATCGATATCCTGATTGGAAATAACAAAAAGCATGAGCTGGTGAAGCTGTTGGAAAAGTATGGGAACCAGCAACAGAAGAAAATCAAGACTGGAAGAGAGACGGAGAAGACCGGAGACGATGAAAATCCAGAGGATACGAGAAGCGCGGCGGTGATCGATATTAACGCACCGCAGATGAGTTATGAGGAGCTGCATGTGACTCGAACAGCCGAACACACGCGGGCCTTCATCAAGGTCCAGGATGGGTGCAATCAGTTCTGCAGCTATTGCATCATTCCTTATGCCAGAGGACGGGTGAGAAGCAGAAGCCTTGCGGAGGTGCTGGAGGAAGTGCGCGCCTTGGGTGAGAACGGCTATCAGGAAGTGGTGTTGACAGGGATTCATCTAAGCTCCTACGGCGTGGATAACGGGGAAAATCTGCTGCATCTGATTCAGTGTGTCCACGAGATCGAAGGAATCCGTCGGATTCGTCTGGGATCCCTGGAACCGAAGATCGTGACGGAGGAATTTGCCCGGGCACTGGCACAGCTTCCGAAGCTGTGTCCTCATTTTCATCTGTCGCTGCAGAGTGGCTGTGATGCTACTTTAAAGCGCATGAACCGAAGGTATACCTGTGAAGAGTACCGGCAGGGCGTAGCGTATCTGCGCCGGTATTTTGAGCATCCGGCCATCACCACCGATGTGATCGTGGGATTCCCGGGGGAGACGGAGGAGGAATTTGAGACTACCCGCGCCTTCCTGAAAGAGATTGCATTTTTTGAGATACATATTTTCAAATATTCCAAGCGCCAGGGGACCAGGGCTGCGGTGATGGAGCAGCAGATTTCAGAGGAGACAAAGACGAAGCGAAGCAATATTTTATTTGAAGATACAGATCGAATGAGCAAGGAATTCGTGAGCTGGTATCAGGGGAAAATGCTGGAAGTTCTCATGGAAGAGACCGTTTGCGTTGAGGGAAAGACTTACTGTGTGGGATACACGCCGGAGTATGTGAGGGCAGCAGTGCAGACAGAGGAAAATCTGTCCAACCAGATGCTGTCCGGAAGGGCATCCGAACAATTGCCGGAGCATATCTTGCTGTTTCACCCAAATTCGACAGAAAATATGGATTGAATTTTAGCGGCATTTATATTAGAATAGAGTGTAGAGATGCAAAAGAACGAAAGAGCGGAAAATAAGGGCGTGGAATTATGCAGGATAAAAGCAGCACACAATATTTTAAAGTAGAAATTGAAAAACAGATGAAAGTGGACAAGGTGCTGGAGATCGTCTACAGTGCTTTGCGGGAGAAGGGCTACAATCCGGTGAACCAGATTGTGGGCTATATCATGTCCGGAGATCCCACCTATATCACCAGCTATCGGAATGCCAGAAGTCTGATCATGAAGGTGGAGCGGGACGAACTGGTGGAGGAGATCTTACGTCAGTATATCAAGAATCATTCCTGGGAATAGGAGAATTTTTATGAGAATTATGGGCCTGGACTATGGATCCAAGACCGTTGGGGTCGCAGTCAGCGACGCCCTGCTTTTGACTGCACAGGGAATTGAAATCATTCGGAGAAAATCTCCGGCCAAGCTGCGCCAGACATTGGCGAGAATTCAGGAACTGGCGGAGGAATATGAAGTAGAACAGATTGTTTTGGGATATCCAAAGAATATGAATAACACAGAAGGGGAGCGCTGTGAAAAGACCAGGGAATTTCAGGAGATGCTGGAGAAGCGGACTGGTCTTCCGACTGTGCTCTGGGATGAGCGGCTGACCACTGTGGAGGCAGATCGCACCATGATGGAGGGCGGCATACGCAGGGAAGAGCGGAAACAGTATGTGGATAAGCTGGCTGCCGTGTTCATTCTGCAGGGATATCTGGATTACCTCTCATTGAAGGGGCGATAGAAAGGAAGTAACATGGATAAAATAGAATTTCACGTGCCGGACAGCGATGAGACGGCAGAATTTTATGTGGTCGAGCAGACCAGGATCAACGGCGTCAATTACATTCTGGTGACGGAGGAAGAAGACGGGGACAGCGATGCTTTCATCTTGAAGGATGTCTCCGGGGATGAGGAAGCCGAGGCTTGTTATGAGATGGTGGAATCGGAGGAAGAA
>CABQGZ010000735.1 GCA_902463835.1 uncultured Lachnospiraceae bacterium | reverse complement strand
ATCGGGGAAAATTTTAAGCGGGCCTATGAGGCCAATCAGCTGCCCAAGATTGTAACGCTCCCTTTCGACCGGATCGAACGCTATGAGAATCGGATCACAAATGTGATCCTGACCGCTGACGTCAATTCCGAATTCAAAACGGCTGTGCTCCGCACACTGCTGATCTCTCTTTTGAACTGTATGATCGAGGAGGAGACCCAGCGGGACAACAATTATTATCCCATGTGGTTTCGGGAGCTCTTAAGCCGCTTCCATATGAATGATTTTTTGAAAGCCGGGCTGGACGAGATCCTGGCTCCCTATCATTTCAGCAAATCCTACATGTGCCGTGCGTTTCAGCACTACATGGGCTGCACCATGACGGATTATCTCAATGATATCCGGCTGCAGCATGCGGCTTTTCAGCTGCAGTACACAGATGAGACCATCATCTCCATCTGCAACGGCATAGGCTTTTCCTCCGTGTCGTATTTTAACACAGTCTTCAAACGCAAATACCATGTTGCACCCAACACCTTTCGCAAGCAGCAAAAAACGCTGTCGGACTAGTGTCCTGACAGCGTTTTGGGTGTAACTTGGGCAAGGGATATTTCCGCTACAGCCCTTCGAATTCTTCCATAATATCCCGCACATGCTCCAGCTTCACGGCACGGTAAGCATTTTCGCCGCAGAACAAAAGCCCGTGATCGACATCTCCCGTGACTGCGTGAACCAAAGTATCTGTGATGCAGTAGGGAATGCTCCCCCGGTCGCAGTGTCCCAGGCAGAGGTGGCATTTCCCTGGTTTCACTGAACTACGCTTTGTCTCTTCGATAAAGGCATTGTGAATCGCCCGTCCCGGCATGCCAACCGGACTTTTTACGATCTGGATATCCTCTTTTTTCGCATCTATATAAGCCTGCTTGTAGGCCGGGCTCGCGTCGCATTCATAGGTAGTGACAAATCGGGTTGCCATCTGAACTCCGTCCACGCCAAGCTTCCGGTACCGCTCCATATCTGCCCTGTCATAAATGCCGCCGGCAGCCACCACCGGGATATGGTACTGGTACTTTTCACGATAGGCGTCTACTACCTTAAGAATCTCGCAAATCTCCTGATCAAAATCAAGCGTCTCCTGCTGCAGAAGCTGCTCATAAGAAAAGCCAAGATGCCCTCCGGCCTTTGGCCCCTCAATGACAATGAGATCCGGACACCGGTGGTATTTGCGATCCCACAGTTTGCAGATCACGGAGACTGACTTCACAGAGGACACAATCGGGGCAATCTTCGTCTTTGACTTTTCCACCAGCGCCGGAAGAGACATCGGAAGCCCCGCACCGGATATGATCAGATCCACACCGGCCTTCACTGCGGCCTTCACATACTCCTCATACTTTTTGGTGGCAACCATGATATTGACGGCGATGATCCCACTTCCTCTGGCGATCTCCCTGGCCTTTCGGATATGCATGTCTATGGCTTTCAGATTCGTCCCAATGGGATTTGTGTCGAATCCCGGCTGATCATAACCGATCTGGGCTGTGGAAATCACGCCCACGCCGCCGCAGAGAGCCACATTTCCGGCCAGCCCGGACAGACTAACTCCCACGCCCATGCCACCCTGGATCACTGGGATCCTGGCTGTTAAGTCTCTGATTACAAGCTTTCTCTCCATCTTTTTTCCAGGCTCCCTTCCCCTACATCCTGCGAAAACGTTCATACCGCTGCTGCGCCAGTGCTTCTCCGCTCATAGAAGTGTATCGCTGCAAGAACTGCCCAATCTCCGACTTAAGCACTGCCGCGAGCCTGGGTAGACTCTCCATAGAGGCAATCTCCGGCTCCGCAATGACCTTCTCAATGATATGAAGCTCCTGCAGCTCCCGGGCCGTCACCTTCATGGCCTTTGCCGCCTCCGGTGCAAGCTTGGCATCCTTCCACAGGATGGAGGCAAATCCTTCCGGGGAAAGGATCGTGTAGGTGGCGTTCTCCAACATCCACACCTCATTTCCCACAGCCAGCGCCAACGCGCCGCCGCTTCCTCCTTCTCCGATTACGATGGATAAAATCGGAACCGTCATGTCAGACATCTCAAACAGGTTTCTGGCGATAGCCTCCCCCTGTCCTCGCTCCTCCGCCTCTATTCCGCAGAACGCTCCCGGCGTATCCACGAAGCAGATCACAGGCCGGTTGAATTTTTCCGCCTGCTTCATCAGACGCAGCGCTTTGCGGTATCCTTCCGGGGAGGGCATGCCAAAATTCCTGGTGATATTCTCCTTGGTGGTTCTTCCCTTCTGCTGTCCGATCACCGTCACCGGTCGGCCGCCAAAATAAGCGATTCCGCCCACAACAGCACCGTCGTCCCCGTAACACCGGTCGCCGTGCAGTTCCATAAAATCTGTAAAAATCTCCCGGATATAGGACATGGAGGTAGGACGATTGGCCGCTCTGGCCCGCTGCACTCGCTCCCAGGCGGTAACCGCTTCTGTTATAGCAGACTGGGATTCCACCTGTGGCGTATCTCTTTCATTAACTAACATGGAAGGCATAGCAAATCTTTCCTGTCCCGCTGCTCCATGCATCCGTATCAGCTCGGCCAGCGTGTCTTTCAACTCCCTCCGCTCCACGATCCGATCTACAAATCCATGCTCCAACAGGAATTCTGACCGCTGAAATCCCTCCGGCAGCTTCTGGCCGATGGTCTGTTCAATCACACGTGGGCCCGCAAAGCCGA
>CABQGZ010000734.1 GCA_902463835.1 uncultured Lachnospiraceae bacterium | reverse complement strand
AGGGATACATCAACGGATACTCCGAGAGAAGCGAGATATTCATCCCGACCGAGAAGAAAATCAGTAGGCACTTTGTAGAATTCCGCAAGAATAACCAGAGTGCGCAGCGGCGGTTCGCATTGCCCTCCTTCGTATCGTTGATAAGTTCGGACTTGCAAATCCGTCGCGTCGCATACCTCTTGCAGCGTATACCCGCGAAAGATTCTTGTTGCGCGCAGTCTATCGTTGAGCATAAAAACCTCCTTTGCTACTGACGCACGTCAGATAGCAATGACCGAAGAGCGCAGCTCAATCCTGGCATTCAGGAACATGGCCGTGATCTTGCTCGTAGGCCGCGAGGTATTGACGAATGATATGCTCAACAAGGTTGTTCAGCGTGCGGCCGTCCTGCCGAGACAGCGTTTTGAGTTTCCTGTAGGTGACTTCATCAATGCGCAGTCCGGTTTGGATTTTAGCTGGAATCATAGAGCGCCTCCTATCACTTAGACCAACACTGGGGGGATGTCATTTCTGAAGATCGTCGGGCAAAACAACCTTGCCGTGCTCGGCCTCGTACTTCTCAATCCCCGTGCGGATGAAGTATTCAAACTGGCTGTTCATGGTGCGGTTTTCGAGCTGGGCAATGGCCTTCGCTTTGCGGAACAGGGTTTCGTTTAAACGGAGCTGAGTACGCTCGCGATCTGGGATTTTCGGCGGCATGATGTGATCCTCCTTGCAATCCTTATATCACCGGAATCCATCAAAGGACTTTACGGCTTCAGGATCGCGGCAAAGCAGGTAATCCGTAGGGACTTGCAGCGCATCGGCAATTCTGACAAGCGTATACAGCGACGGCTCGCGAGAGCCCTGTTCATAGCACTGATACGTTCTGAGGGCTACGCCGATGGCATCGGACAATGCCTGCTGCGTGATGGATCGTTTCATGCGAACGGCGCGAAGTTGTCTGCAAAATTCCATAATTCACTTCCTCCAAAGCATTGGCTACGTGCATATTGCACGTGATGGATGGACGACAGCACGTAAATCAATGGAGTTTATCAACAGAAACTCCGTGGGCTTCGAGAAAGGCATCTCTACCAAGGAGATAGTCGATAGACGTATCTAAAACGTCTGCAATTCGGATTAACGTCATCTCCGGAGGGAAGCGCTCGCCCTGTTCATACTTCTGGTATCCGTTCAGGGAGATGTTGATCATGTCTGACATTTGCTGCTGAGTAAGATGGCGCGCCATGCGCAATTGCCTAAGCCGCTTACCAAACATAAAATTCCTCCTAACGCTTGACGTTACATACAGATTGTACTGTAATCACGATACAAGGTCTACATACAGAATGCATGTAAAAAGATAGGAGACAACACAAATGACCTCGGAGGATAAAGCAATGGATCGCGAGCAAACAACATTACGCCTGCCGGTGGATCTTATGGAGAAGCTCAGGCAGCAGGCGCAGGAAAGAGGTTATACCGTAAATGATCTGATCATGTTCATTCTTCGGGATTATCTTCGAAGTATTTCTCAAGAATGAATTCAATCTCTTTTGCGGTAGAACGTTTGTTCTTCACGGCTTGCTCTTTAATCTTGTTCAGCAGTTCGGTTTCAATGCGCATGGTGAAGCGAGTTTGATGATCAGGCGTGAAAGGATCGTTTGACATGTGATTTCCTCCTTGTGTCATTTTGACATCATTATAAGGACAAATCACAAAAAAGTCAATTCACCATATTGACACCAAATAGATGACATGGTACAATATACCCAAGCAGAAAGGTGGTGTCAATAAGATGCAAACGCAAGACAATAGAGAGCGTTTCACATTGCGAATGCCAAAGCGGTTATATGAAGCGATTGGAGAACAGGCAACGAAAACAGGCGTAAGCTTGAATGCCCTGATCTTACACATTCTCTGGGACTGGCTGAAGGAAAACGAGCAGGACGCGTAAGGGAGGATAACGCAAATGACCATCGAAGAGCGCATCAAAGCAATGGAAGCGGAGATCGAGGGGCTGAAGGCCCAGGCATTGATTCAGGCGAACGGGATCGACCATTGGCCGGACGAGAAGGCCGGAGTGCTGGGGGAAGAGCTGGGCTGGGAGCGCCCGAGGGTGTACAACGGGCTGCAAACGCCGTTTTCGGCGATCATCCGCAGCACGCTGCTGGGCGAGGAATACCGGCGGAGGCGGCTCGGCAAGCTGACCAGCGAGGAAAAGGCGGCGGCGGTCGCGATGTGGGACGAGCTGGCCGACGTGGTGCGGAGGCACGCAAAGGCCGTACAGAACAGGGAAGACAGGAGAGGACAACCAAAATGAAAGACGCAAAAAACGCTTTTCGCAGCAATGTATACAACAACCGACCGCCTTATGCAGACTATGACGCGCCGCATAAGTTCGCGGCCATCGAAGCCATTGTGGCCAAGCGCCTGGTTGAACATCCAGACGCGATCTGTTCCTATTCCGGCGGTAGTGACAGCGATATCTTACTTAACCTTATTGAACGTGTGCGCAATATGTTCAACCTTCCACCCGTGGCGTATGTTTTTTTCAACACGGGACTTGAGATGGAGGCAACCAAGCGCCACGTCAAGGAAGTTGCTGAAAAATATGGTATTGAGATCAAGACCTGCCGCCCGAAAAAAAGTATCGTGACCGCCGTCCGCGAATATGGGCAACCATTTGTCTCCAAGATCATGTCCGCCGGTCTGGAAGGCGTGCAGAAG
>CABQGZ010000733.1 GCA_902463835.1 uncultured Lachnospiraceae bacterium | reverse complement strand
AGAGTCGGAGTTATCAGGCCGTCAAGCCGGAAAGCCCTGCGGCGCAAGGGTTTGATTGGTGTTGCACATATTTTTGCCATTTTGAAGAAAAACCTCAGAAGCCTTGCAAGGCAGGGCTTCTGAGGTTTTTGCGATAGTAGTCAAATAGTAGTCTGCGCAGGACACAGGTTACGCAGCTCGGTTTAACTGAGCAACCTTATCGATAAATTCTTTCATATCTTCGATATAGGTGTATGGCGCATACTCAGAGTAAATTTAAGGAGAATCCAGAATAACAATTTGAACTCCATCCGCCCTCAACGCCTCCAGTGTTCCAGGCAGGCAGCGGGCCTCGTTGGGCGTCTTGCAGAGGTAGGTAAGGCAGCCCTGCTGATCAAAGATCTTTGCAACGACGTATATCTTTTTATCGCCCATTACTACACCGAAAAATTTCAATTTTAATTGTCCCATTACAAAGGATTTCTTTCCCGGAAACTCTAATTTCTAAACTTTTGGTCGAAGATACAATTCATACACAGAACTGTCAGTCTCTTTCCATGGCATTGATTACCTTTTGAATGTTCTCGGCTTGCAAATAGAAAGGAGCCAAAGTCTGTTTTCCATATCGCATATAGTCCCGCTCACTCGTCAACTGAATCAGTAATTCCGTAAAAAACTGCTCCCAACTGAAGTATTTAGCAGAGTCGATATATAGGCTGTACGGTGTTTGCAAATGTCACTTTTAGCCGCTATACCTCCAATTCGTATAGAGCCATTGACCGCCCATTGGGATAATTCAGGATATCCACGATTTTATAGCCTGCGGACAGATAGATCTTCCTGACGATCTTCTCCTCCAGACCGGTGTCCAGCCGGATATACCGAACACCGCGACTGCGGCACTCTGCCCGGATCGCCTCTGTGACCAGCTTTGTCATACCCATCTCGGCGAATTTGCGCCGCACGCATCACAGAGATTGCTTTTTCAACCTGATCGAAGTTGATCTTTATCTCACACATAAAACCCTCAAAATTTTCAAACGCATCTTGACAGAAAGCCAAGTGCAGGTACTATTATGAAAATACCACAGGGAAAATCGAAACGCAAGGAGTGGCTTATCATGAATAAAAAGATACTGATCATTTCCTCCAGTCCCCGCAGGGGCGGCAATTCCGAAATGCTGGCAGCGGCGTTTGCCAAGGGCGCACAGGCGGCAGGTCATCAGGTGGAAACCGTACATCTGCGGGAAATGCAGATCGGCTACTGCAAGGGCTGCTTCGCCTGTCACAAGCTGGGACACTGCGTCCTCAAGGACGACGCCGCGGCGATCACTGCCAAAATGCACGACGCCGATGTGCTGGTGTTCGCAACGCCCGTCTACTATTACTGCGTCAGTGGTCAGCTCAAGACTCTGCTGGATCGTGCCAATCCGCTGTACGACAGCGACTACGCCTTTACGAAAGCCTATCTGCTGGCGACAGCGGCGGAGGACGCGCCGGAGACCTTCGATGGCACGGAGAAGGCCGTGCAGGGCTGGGTGGACTGCTTCCCCCGCTGCACGCTGGCAGGCACGGTGTTCGCAGGCGGCGTGAACGGTGTGGGCGAGATCGCCGGGCATCCCGCACTGGAACAGGCCTATCAGATGGGCAAGGAAGTCTAATAAGATAACATTTGAAGCACTTCCCACAACCGCGCAAATATAGCAAGTCCCCAAGCCGTTGTGACACAACGGCTTGGGGTCCTTTTTCATTTGGAAACGGCAGCTTCACTCAATACTTGAGCATGACCGTCCTGCATTCCGATCGGGGACGGTATGGGCAAAGCACGCAGAATCCCCTCCATTCATGCCTGCCAGCTCTTCACCTGCTGGTGCAGCCAATCGCACCATGCACCCATTCCTTCGCCGCTCTTGGCGGAGATAGGAAATATCTTCAGATCCGGATTACGCATATGGGCATACGCCACCACCTTGTCCATGTCGAAGTCAAAGTAGGGCAGCACATCGATCTTGTTGATGAGCAGTACATCACAGACGGTGAAAATGAGCGGGTATTTCAGGGGCTTGTCGTGGCCCTCCGGCACGGAGAGGATCATGGCGTTTTTCACCGCGCCTGTGTCAAATTCCGCGGGACACACCAGATTGCCCACATTCTCCAGCACCACCAAGTCCAGATCGTCGGTACTCAGTTCCCGCAGCCCCTGCTCTGTCATGGCTGCGTCCAGATGGCACATCCCGCCGGTGTGGAGCTGGATAGCCCGCGCCCCGGTGTCCGCGATGGCTTTGGCATCCACATCTGAGTCGATATCTGCTTCCATGACACCGATCCTCAGATCGTCCCGCAGCGTCTCAATAGTACGCCGCAGTGTGGTGGTCTTACCGCTGCCGGGTGAGGACATCAGGTTCAGCAGAAACGTTTTATCCTCCTTCAGCTGCTTCCGAACGCGCTCTGCCTCCCTATCGTTATTGGCGAATACACTCTCTTTTACTTCAATGATCTTGTATCGATCCATCATATCGCCTCAATCTCCTTGATATTGATCTCATCGCCCCGAATCAGCCATGTCTCTTCGCTGCCGCAATACGGACAGCTGCGGCCTTGGGGCACGGTGGGATAGTCCTGTCCACACTCGCCGCAGTGTGTCACCGCCGGGATAGTTTCGATCCGCAGCTTGGCAGCGGGCATCAGCTCCGTCCGCTTCACCGCCCAGTCCCAGCAGCTCTCCAGCTCGTG
>CABQGZ010000732.1 GCA_902463835.1 uncultured Lachnospiraceae bacterium | reverse complement strand
AGCCCCATGTGTTCCCAGTCTCAGACACGAAGAGAAAACGAAGCTCCCGGTCGTGGCTCTTAACGTCATATTCAAGATGCACAAACGCGCCATGATAGCGATGCCCCAGCGCCAGGTTATGAAACTCCATGTAAAAGCAAGGGTATGGCAACTGTAGCAGGATCTCTGAGGGAATATCCAGATCTCCGTCTTGTTCAAATAGAAGCGTCTCGAAATCTTCATCGACAAGAAATACTTCTTTGCTCAAACGCCAAGGGGCCAGAGCCGCTATCTGTTGAGCCAACTTTATGGAATTGAAGAAATACGCACGGTTTTTCGGTGTGATCGGTGTGCCTTCTGTTGCTACCGCGATAGCCGCAGCGATAGGGGCGTAGCACCATTCCGGCCAATGACTAAGGTCATCCTGACCGTTATGGTCGTGGAAATCCCTCATTTGCTCCCATGCCTGCGGTCTAAGCGCCGTGGTAGTTTTGAGAAGCTGCAGCGGAGGATAGTCGTCGGTGATCTTTTTCTTCATCTGTGTTCCTCTTTTCAAAATCACAAACCTTTTGCAGTTATGGCGTGTCTATAATATAGTATTATAGATAAAGCCGTTGTGTACGGTCAAGTGCTTTCGCTCATTTGCCCTTTTAAGTTGATAGAAAAATCACCAATGGTTTTTGTCGTTTTGCCAATTTCATTTTACCACATCCCGTGGTATAGTATTACCCGTGTGAATACTACCTGTGCAAATAATGCGGGAGGGACAGCAAATGGAATTGGACTTCACAATATCGAATGAGTGGCAGGGCCTTTCTGATCAGGAGAAACAACAGCATCTCTTTGATAAACAGAAGGGTGTGCTGGATGCCTTTCGTGAGCGTCACTTGATTTCACAAGAGCAATATGACCTAAGTCTCCAAACGCTCATGGATAATATGGTGATACACGTCGCAGTGTAATTAGAATCCGCCCTGCAATCACAAAGCGGATTCTTTTTGCTTTATTTGGGGCGAAAATGTTCGTCGATCTGATTTGTAGTCAGCTTGATAGGGTCTAACACCAGCACCGGCTTATGGGCTGTGTCCACGGCATAGGCCAACGCCCTATCCTCAGCATCTCCTACGGCTGGGCTATCCAGATCATAGACACACAACACCCCATCTGCCACATCGATGATCTTCCTGTAGGCTTGGAGCTGCGCGTCTGGCGCGCCGACCTTGCACACAGCGGAGATAAGGGTGCATTTCTCCAGCATCGTGAAGTAGCGCTCCCGTAGGTAGGGTGCCCATTTAGTAGCCTGCTCCTCGTGGGGTATATAGCACAACAGCATCAGGTCGTGGTCAGACGTCCGCAGGCCGTTGGCGATTTCGGCAGTATACAGTCCCACACCGCAGTCACAGGCCACGAGGAATTGCGACACGCCGCTTTGTCGCAGCGCCATAATCTGCTGCGCCAATTCGATTTTCAATTTTCGGCAGCGGTCATCTTCTTCGTCGAAGCCCCACGGAAACCGCATGGGGTTTTGACCGATGATGGCACAACGGATAGGGTTGCTCATACACATTATCTCCGATGTATCTCCATCACAATATACATTATATTTCACTTATATAAAACAAATAATAAGCCAATTTCAACTCGCTGTCAATAAGTCATATTTGATGTAGGCTATAATTCCTTTACCACAAAATGGAGGATAACCCACATGAAAACTTTCTGCGAGATCATCCGAGAGCTGCGTGAAGATAGAGACTTGAAACAAGCTGATGTGGCAAAGGTGCTGGGTACCTCGCAGCAGTATTACTCCAAGTACGAAACTGGCAAATATGAGATGCCGATCCACTGCGTAACAGCACTTGCAGACTTTTATGGAGTTTCTACTGATTACCTCCTTGGCCGTTCGGAGTACAGCGTTTGTCCCAACGATTACAAGCGGCCAATTGTTGGAAGCTATACCGCAGACGCAATGCTTGCTGATATGTTGTCTCTTGATGTCAACGGGCGCAAAGCGGTGCGAGATTATATCGCGCTTCAGAAAAAGGCAAGTCGAAAATGAATGCTGTTCTTCTACGAGAGACTGTCCTCATTCTTTTCTCTGTACTAATACCTCCGATAGAGTGAGTCCTTCTGGGTGGTTCATCATGAACCCCTCCTCGGTTCAGCAAGCAGGCATAGTCGCCCCTTGGCGGCTGTGCCTGTTTTTTATCGCACGGTGTAGAGGTTGGAGGTGCTGCTGCCGTTGGGGCGGTAGCGGGGCAGGCGCTCCAGATAGCCGTGCTGCTCCAGCTCTCCCAAAGCCCGCTTGACGGTGCTGCGGGAAAGGTGCAGGTCTGCGGCAATGGTCTTGATGCTGGGCCAGCACTTTTGCTGGGCATCGCCCCGATCCCGCAGGTACATATAGACCGTCCGCGCCCTGTGGGGCAGCAGGTGGTCAGCGTAAATGGTATCAAAATAGCTCATTGTTCTTCTCCGTTGTCATAGAGTTCCATGGCGGACTGCGGCGACTTGCGGGTATCAGACTTCTCCTGCTGCTCCATCTGATTCACTTGTGTGTTCTGCTCCTGCTGCGCCTTCCGAATACTCTGGAACAGCTCGTCCCGACTGGCATAGGCCACCTTTCGCGTGGCGTGTTCTGGAGTGGCGTAAGGCGTCCCAAAGGTAATGCCCCAATCAAGGAACAGCTTCAGCTTTGTCTGCATGGGGTGCGTTCCCGTTTTCATTACCACGAAA
>CABQGZ010000731.1 GCA_902463835.1 uncultured Lachnospiraceae bacterium | reverse complement strand
CTCCCAGGACTACATGGAGCACTGTATTGAGACGCTGTTGGCAGGCGGAGAGGATGTAGAGATACTGGTGGTGGATGACGGATCCATAGACGCCACAGCGGATATTGCAGACAGCTATGCGAAGAAATACCCGACCATCGTAAAAGCGATTCACCAGGAGAACGGCGGGCATGGAGAGGCGGTGAACACCGGGATCCGCAATGCCACCGGACTGTTTTTCAAGGTGGTTGACAGCGACGACTGGGTGGATGAGGAGGCATACCGGAAGATCTTAGAGACACTGCGAAGCCTGAGCGGTGGTCAGACTACGCTGGACATGCTCATCAGCAATTTTGTATACGAGAAGGAAGGCGCGAAGCACAGAAAGGTGATGCATTATCGCGGGATACTGCCGGAAAATCAGCTGTTTGGCTGGAATGACGCAGGACATTTCAAAAAGGGCAGATACATATTGATGCACTCTGTCATTTACCGAACCCAGCTTCTGAGGGAATGTGGACTGGAGCTGCCGAAGCATACCTTTTATGTGGACAACATCTTCGTGTACGTGCCGCTGCCCTACGTGAAGAACATGTATTATCTGGATGTGGATTTCTACCGCTATTACATTGGCCGGGAAGATCAGTCTGTCAACGAAGCGGTCATGATCCGTCGGATCGATCAGCAGATCAAGGTGAACAAGATTATGATCGAGGATGTGAATCTATGGAAGCTATCGAATAAAAAGCTTCGGAAGTATATGTTCAACTATCTGGAGATCATCACGGTGGTTTCCACCATCATGTGTATTCGCTCCGGTACCGAGGAGAACCTGATGAAGAAACGGGAACTGTGGAAATACATCAAGGAGTATGACCTGCGCCTGTTCCATCGTCTCCGCAACGGAATTATGGGGCAGACGATGAACCTGCCGGGCAAGGGCGGAAGGAAGATCTCGGTGGTGGCTTACAAGATCTCTCAGAAGGTGGTTGGATTCAACTAGCGGAACCGTTGAAAAATTTATTCCGAAATTCTTTCATTTTGTGTTATAATGGAAGCTGTGAGAGAGAATATCAGGAGGCTGCCATATGACGTACGAAGCAATATTAGACTTTTGGAGGAGCCGGAATATAAAAAATGCCAGTGAGCTGGCGGCGGTGCTAAATGCGTATTCCGTGAACTTTGCATATCATTCCGGGAAAATCGAGAACGACGAGATCACCTATCACGATACCCGAGAGGTGTTCGATAAGAATGGAGTAACTGCATATACCGGCTCAACGAAAACGCTGTTTGAGATTCAGAATGCAAAGGCTGCTTATGAAAGAATGCTGAGGGCATTTGATGATGGGCAGGAGGTAGATGAGGCATTTTTAAAAGAGGTGCAGATGCTCCTTACGGTGGGCACCTATGATGAACGAAGGTATCAGATCGGTGAGCGGCCTGGTGAATATAAGCTTCATGATTATTTGACCGGTAAGAATGAGGTTGGTGCACCTGTGGAGGATGTGCGGGAAGAGATTTGTGAACTGCTGGAGGAGCTTAGAGATGTTACGGATGAGAATGCGCTGGTTGCTGCTGCATATTTTCACGCAAAGCTCGAGAATATACATCCCTTTGCTGATGGGAATGGCCGAACAGGCAGACTTCTGATGAATTATATTCTGCTTGTCCATAATCATCCGCCGGTCACGATCTATGAAGAGGATCGAAAGGAGTACTATCGGGCGCTGGAAAGATTTGATGAAGAACTTGAGCTTAAGAGTCTGATTGATTTTCTTAGAACGCAGCTGATCAAGACATGGGGAAAGCAGATAAAGAAAGAAAAATCAGCCAGATCCTCATTGGGCGATTATGTGGAATGATATAGAACACAAAGAATGGCAGGCACCGCTTCCCCAATATGGGTGGCAGCGCCTGCCATTTGTCTCCATTTGTCCTAATCCCGATTGCTCATCTCATTAAAGAGCTCTGTCTTCAGCTTGAACAGCTTATCGGAGAGATCTACGTAGACATGGTGTGGATTCACAAAACGCATGGTCTCGTCCCACAGAGTCTCCTTCTCTTTGGTGCAGTAGTCCCGGATCTCCATGACGGAGGGGGAGTTGTAGACGCATTCGCCCTTCTGGAATACAGGAACCAGCAGTTCCCGCATGATGTAGGTGCCACCGGGGAGTTTGGTTCGCTTCCAGGTCTCCACTGGGTCAAAGAGCCGCATGTCTTCCTCCGTGTCGAAGGTCTCATCCGCCAGGCAGATCAGGTCTGCCTTCACCTTGCCGGTGTATTTTTCATAGATTCGATATACGGTCTTGTTGCCAGGGTTTGTGACCTTCTCCGTGTTCTCGGACAGCTTGATCTTGGGGATGAACTCCCCAGCTTCGTTCTGGATGGCCGCCAGCTTGTACACGCCGCCGAAGGCCGGGCAGTCCCGGGAGGTGATGAGGCTGGTGCCAACGCCCCAGGAGGTGATGGTGGCGCCCTGAAGCTTTAAGCTCTCGATCAGATACTCATCCAAGTCGTTGGATGCGGAGATCACAGCATCGGTGAAGCCTGCGTCGTCCAGCATCTTTCTTGCCTTCTTGGACAGGTATGCCAGGTCGCCGCTGTCCATGCGGATGCCGTAGAAGGAGAGGGGAATTCCCGCTTCCCGCATCTCGGTGAATACCCGGATTGCGTTGGGGATTCCGGATTTTAAAGTGTCGTAGGTGTCCACCAGCAGGATGCAGGCGGAGGG
>CABQGZ010000730.1 GCA_902463835.1 uncultured Lachnospiraceae bacterium | reverse complement strand
TTTCTATTCTACACGTATGCTTTCTTTTTCCTGCTGGGGCATCCATATCGTAATTAACGGATTCTGTTTCAAAATACAATAGTTTTACGCACTTCTCATCGCTTCTACCGCTGCCCGCTCAACGGCAAGCCCTGCGTGATACTGCTTCATGAAGGATTCGAAGCCCGATACATCCGTTTCCTCCGGCTGGATGGTATACCCGGCCTGGCCTGCGAAAATCCTATGCTCCAGGTAATCGCCCAGGCTTTCCCCTTCTTCCTTCAACGCCATGTAGGCCGCCAGAAGGGCAATTCCCCAGGCGCCGCCCTCTCCCGCAGTCTCCATCACCGTCACCGGTGCGTTGACCGCCGCAGCCATCACCTTCTGTCCCACCTCCGGCGTCTTGAAGAAGCCGCCATGACCCAGCATCCGGTCGATGGACACCTGCTCCTCCTTCACCAGGATATCCAGCCCAGTCTTTAAAGCGCCCAGGGCGGTGTACAGATGGGTACGCATAAAGTTGGCCAGATTCATCTTGCTGTCCGGCATCCGCACAAAGAGGGGACGTCCCTCCGAAAGCTCCGTGATGTGCTCCCCGGAGAAATAATTGTAAGCCAGAAGACCGCCGCAATCCTTGTCTCCCTTCAACGCCTCCCGGTACAGCGTACCGTACAGTTGATCCGGAGCAGCTTCCACCCCAAAGCTTCTGAGGCACTGGTCAAACAGGGATACCCAGGCGTTCAGATCCGAGGTACAGTTGTTGCAGTGCACCATGGCCACCGGGCTTCCGTCCGGCGTCATCACAATATCCAGCTGGGGATAGACCTTGGACAGCTCCCGCTCCAGCACAACCATGGCAAAGACGGAGGTTCCGGCGGATACGTTCCCTGTCCGCGGCGCCACGCTGTTGGTAGCCACCATGCCCGTCTCTCCGTCTCCCTCCGGCGGACACAGGGGTATTCCTGCTTCCAGCGTTCCCGTCACATCCAGAAGACGCGCCCCCTCCTGGGTCAGCCTTCCTGCCTCTTCCCCGGCATACAAGATCTCCGGCAGCAGTTCTGTAAGCTTCCACGGATATGCTTCCTTTTTTACCAGCACGTCAAAGGCGTCCAGCATGCGCTGATTGTATTGTCTTCGTTCACTGTCAACAGGGAATACACCGGAGGCGTCCCCGACGCCAAGCACCTTTCTTCCGGTGAGCTTCCAGTGCACATAGCCGGCCAGGGTAGTCAGAAATGCGATGTCCTTTACATGCGCTTCCTTCTTTAAGATTGCCTGGTACAGATGGGCGATGCTCCACCGCTGCGGGATATTGTATTGGAACAGCTCCGTCAGCACCTCCACCGCTTCCCCCGTCATAGTGTTGCGCCAGGTGCGGAAAGGCACCAGCAGCTGATCCTTGTGATCGAACACAAGATAACCGTGCATCATAGCGCTGATCCCGATGGCTCCCACCCTGGTAAGCGCTGTGCCGTAGACCGCTTTCACTTGCTCCGCCAGCTTCCGGTAGCTGTCCTGGAGACCTGCCCAGACCTCGTCAAGCCCGTAGGTCCAGATTCCGTCCACAAGATGATTCTCCCATTCGTGGCTTCCGGAAGCGATAGGCACTCCCCCTTCATCTATCAGTACCGCTTTGATCCTGGTAGACCCAAATTCAATTCCAAGATACGTTCTTCCCTCTAAAATCGCTTGTTTTGTTTCACTCATACTTACTTTTTCTCCTCTTTGCCAGCTTTCGTTTTTGATGATGCATCCACGGATGAGCACCAATGGGATGATAGACTGCTCATCTCAGATATACTCTTTATTTTTCCTTATTCGCTCGAAAAAGTCAAGTGTTTTTACTATTTTTATGAGCCATTTTTTTATGAGCCAGCACTGTTTTTTTCTTTGCCATAAACACAAGCATCCCCACACATACAGCCGCCATCACTCCCGTTGTAATCCATAGCACTGCGCTGCTTCGTTCCATCCAGTCCAGCATTCCGGTCTCCACCCGAAGCACCGTGATCAGATTCGCTCCGATATGTCCCAGAATAGCCCCATACAGATTATGCGTCCGCTCCAGGAAAAATACAAGAAGCAGGCCCACCAGAAACGCATAGAGGAACTGCACCAGGTTGAAGTGCAGTCCGCCGAAGATCAGTGCCGACACCACCGCAGCCGCCGGAATTCCAATCCAGTCGGACAGTCTGGCGT
Organism: uncultured Lachnospiraceae bacterium; assembly: GCA_902463835.1. GTDB lineage: Bacteria > Bacillota > Clostridia > Lachnospirales > Lachnospiraceae > 14-2. The sequence continues at coordinate 538 of CABQGZ010000730.1, read as the reverse complement.
ACACGATTCCACGGTACAGCAGCTCCTCAACCATTGGGATCAGGATCCCCAGCCCCAGAATCTCAAAGAAAACCGATCCGCCGTAGAAATGAGCGTTCACGTTCTGATAGCTCTCCGACACCCGGGCAAGGCCTGTGGCGCCGATGATGTTGTTCAGAACAACGCCGGCCAGGGCTCCGCAGACAAAGGTAAGCGCCGCATTTGCCAGCTTGCGCTTTCCCGACAGTTCCCGGTACTCGTTCCCGGTCCGCTGCTGGAACACGGTAAAAAACATCTGATCCCTCCGGTAAAATCGATACAGGATGGGAAGTGCCACCGCTGTGGCGATGGTCTGAAGCAATGTATAGTAATAGCTGTAGGTGTCCTCTGTGACTCCCAGTGCCAGCATGGCAAGATACATGACCACATTGGATACCACATAATAGATAAAAATGGGATAGATTACATTCCATACTTTCACAGGTGTGTTATTTTTCACTTTCTTCCTCCTCGTATAATAAGTTTGTAAGCAAGAAAAACAGCTTACAGACTTATTCTT
>CABQGZ010000729.1 GCA_902463835.1 uncultured Lachnospiraceae bacterium | reverse complement strand
TCGGTACGCTGATTGCTGTGTCCAAGCTGTTTGACGGCATTACCGACATCTTCTTTGGCTCGATGATCGACAAGACGCACTCCAAGCTGGGCAAGGCTCGCCCGTGGATGCTCTACGGCTACATCGGCTGCGCCATCACGCTGGTCGGCATCTTCGCCATCCCCATGGGCATGAGCGAGTTTGCCAAGTACGCATGGTTCTTTATCTGTTATTCCCTGCTGAACGCTGTGTTCTACACGGCCAACAACATCGCCTACTCTGCCCTGACCGCCCTTGTCACCAAGAACAGCGCCGAGCGCGTTGAGATGGGTTCCTACCGCTTCATGTTCGCATTCGCCACCAGCCTTGCCATCCAGTCCGTCACGCTGCTGGCTGTCTCCGCACTGGGCGACACCGCCGAAGCATGGCGCACCGTGGCTATCATCTATGCCATTATCGGTCTGATCGTCAACACGCTCTCTGTTTTCTCCGTCAAGGAGTTGCCGGAGGAAGAGTTGGTCAATACCACGAATAAAGCCGAAATCGAGAAAGACGAGAAATACAGTCTTGTCGAAGCTGCCAAGCTGCTGGCTTCCAACAAATACTACCTGATGATCTGCGTTACCTACATTTTGCAGCAGATTTACGGTGCCATGATCAGCATGGGTACCTACTACACCGCCCATATCCTTGGCGACAAGAATCTGTTCGGCGTGTTCTCCTGGGCCATCAACATTCCTTTGATCATCGCACTGGTCTTTACCCCGACCCTCGTTGCCAAGATGCACGGTATGTACAAACTGAACGTCGGCAGCTATGCCCTTGCTACCGTAGCCCGTGCGCTGGTTGCCGTGGCCGGCTATACTGGCACCGGCGATGTCAAGATGATGCTCCTCTTCACGGCCATCGCTGCACTGGGTCAGGGCCCGTGGCAGGGCGACATGAATGCCGTTATTGCCTCCTGCTCCGAGTACACTTGGCTGACGAAGCACAAGCGCGTAGACGGCACGATGTACTCCTGCACCTCGCTCGGTGTCAAGCTGGGCGGCGGTCTCGGCACCGCCATCACCGGCTGGCTGCTGGCGTTCAGCAACTACGATAAGGCGCTGGCTGTACAGCCGGAATCCTGCATCAATATGCTGAAACTCATGTACCTCGTGATTCCCTTTGTGCTGGACGCCATCATTACCTTCATCCTCTCCCGCATGAAGGTCGAGGAGGCCAACGATAAGATCCGCGCCGAAATGAAAAACTGATATTCACTATTCTCCTTCTCAAAAAGGACTTCCGCATCTGCTGGCGGAAGTCCTTTTTCTGTATAGCGCTTTTACCCTCTAAAATCGGCCAAAGCACTGGCTATTAAATCTATTGGCGGCGAAGATATGTACGATTCCTCTTTCTGCAAATCCGGGGTACGCCTCATGCTTTGCTTTTCTAAGTATTCCTGCACGATTTGCTCAATCAAGGCGCGGTCCGTCTGCTGGAAAGACCTCGTGCCTGCCTTTTCATAACACAGAATTGCATCGGCAAGGTGTTACGCTGTCGACAGTTCTGGGCGGGTTGCTGATAAGGACTCCGCCTATTGCTGGGTACATCGCCCTTCCAAATCTTCCACCAAGAGCAGCACTTCTTACAGCTCCAAATCTTCGTACAGCAGCTCTTACTCCAGCAGTAAAAAATCCTACAAGACGTATGATTCCTATGACGATGGATACGATGCCATCTACGATGATGACGACTACGATGAGGATCGCTACGACAGCGACCCGGACTACGCAGCAGGCGTAGATGACGCTATGGACGAGTTGGATTGCTATATAAACTAAAGAACGCCGAGGGTTCCTCCCATATATGGGAAGGGATTCCTCGGCGTTCTTCATTTCATGCTTTTTGATTGCCCGGTCAACAGGATCACGCACCTTACCGCAATGCACAGATCACAGCCACTGCTTCAACACATCGTTCAGCTTATTCAAATCAAGCGGTTTGGCGATATGCTCGTTCATGCCGGTGTTCTTTGCCAGCTGCACGTCCTCGGCAAAGGCATTTGCCGTCATGGCAATGATGGGCACTTTGCCCCGGCTGCCGGCAAGCGCACGGATCGCAGCAGTGGCTTCGTAACCATTCATGATGGGCATCTGGATGTCCATAAAAATGAGATCGTACCACTTTTCCGGCGCTTCCATCACCTTTTCGACTGCAATTTTTCCGTTTTCGGCGCTGTCGATGGTCACGCCCGTCATGCCTATGATCTCGGTTGCGATCTCACGGTTCAGCTCGTTATCTTCCACAAGAAGGATCCGCTTACCCGCATAGTTTTCCTTCGCAAAGTCTTCCAGATAGTTCCGGGCGTTTTTCTCCTTCTTCCCGGATGTAAACTGCCGCAGAGTTGCCGTCAGACGAGAACGGAACAGCGGTTTTGCCATAAACGCATTCACGCCCGCTGCTCTGGCTTCTTCTTCGATCTCGCTGAAATCAAAGGAAGTCAGGATGATGATCGTGACATCTTCTCCTACCCGTTCCCGGATTTTTCTGGCGGTTGCAATACCGTCCATTTCCGGCATCTTCCAGTCCAGAATCACCGCAAAATAGTCCCTGTTGGTCTCATGACGCGCATAGCAGCGCTCCACAGCTTCCTTACCGGTCAGGACCCATTCGCCCGCTATGCCGATCTCCTGAAGGGTCGCAACGGTGCTTTCGCAGCAGGTCTTGTCATCGTCCACGACCAGTACCGGCAGAT
>CABQGZ010000728.1 GCA_902463835.1 uncultured Lachnospiraceae bacterium | reverse complement strand
ACCTTCAAGCCATCGGTGACATTCAGGCACAGATCCAGGATACCGTCGATGGCCAGAAAGCCCTCCGGTATGGACAGGCGCTTGTTGGCGGAATCGTCCAGGGTTCGCTCAAACCACTGGGTGGCGGAGGTGATGGCCGGGTTCAGAGCATCGATCATCACATAGCGAGACAGGGATGCGATACGCTCAGAACGCATGGGATTCCGCTTATAGGCCATGGCGGAAGAACCGATCTGGTTCTTCTCAAAGGGCTCCTCCACTTCCTTTAAATGCTGCAGCAGACGGATGTCGTTGGACATCTTGTGGGCGGAAGCAGCGATTCCTGCAAGGACGTTGGCCACACGAGTGTCCACCTTTCTGGAATAAGTCTGACCGGACACGGGATAACACTCTTTGAAGCCCATCTTCTTTGCGATCATGGGATCGATCTTGTCAATGGTCTCCTGATCGCCGTCGAACAATTCCAGGAAGCTGGCCTGTGTTCCCGTGGTTCCCTTGGAGCCCAATAGCTTCATAGTGGACAGCACATGATCCAGATCCTCCAGATCAAGGCAGAACTCCTGCATCCACAATGTCGCACGTTTTCCAACTGTGGTGGGCTGCGCCGGCTGGAAGTGGGTGAATGCCAGCGTTGGCTGGCTCTTCTGCTCATCCGCGAATTTTGCCAGGGTGGCTATGACATTGATCAGCTTCTTGCGCACCAGCTTCAGGCCTTCCGTCATCACAATGATATCGGTGTTGTCTCCCACATAGCAGGAGGTTGCTCCCAGATGGATGATGCCGGCAGCCTTGGGACACTGCTGACCGTAGGCATAGACATGGCTCATAACATCGTGGCGCACTTCCTTCTCCCTGGCCTTGGCAACCTCATAGTTGATATCCTCGGCATGAGCCTTCAGCTCATCAATCTGCTCCTGGGTGATGACCGGTCTGCCGTTCTGGGAAAGGCCCAGCTCCATCTCCGTCTCCGCCAGAGCGATCCACAATTTTCTCCAGGTCCGAAATTTCATATCCGGTGAAAAAATATACTGCATTTCCCTGCTGGCATAGCGCTCGGACAGGGGACTGTTATAGCGATCTGTTGACATATGGTTTCTCCTCTTCTCTCAAATATTTTACTGTTATTTCTGATACTCTCCCCGGATATCCTCCGTGGGCGGCTCCATTGGATATATTCCGTTAAAACAGCCCTTACAGATGGGAAGGCCCTCCACCATCTCCTGCAGACGCTCCAAACGAAGGTATGCCAGACTGTCCGCACCGATCATCTTACGGATATCCTCCACGCTGCGCTCATAGGCGATGAGCTGCTCTCTGGCGGGGACATCTGTTCCAAAATAGCATGGCCACAGGAAGGGCGGAGAGCTGACGCGCATGTGCACCTCCCTGGCTCCGGCTTCCTTCAGCATATTTACGATCCGGTCGGAGGTAGTACCGCGGACGATGGAATCGTCAATCATGATGATCCGCTTGCCATCCACCGCTTCCTTCAGCACATTCAGCTTGATGCGCACACTGGATTCCCGGTTGCTCTGCTTGGGCTTGATGAAGGTTCTGCCCACATAGCTGTTCTTCACAAAAGCCGTTCCATAAGGAATTCCTGACTCCAGAGCGTAGCCCAGCGCTGCTCCGTTGCCGGATTCCGGCACACCTACCACGAGATCTGCTTCCACCGGTGAATCCATGGCAAGGTATCTTCCCGCCCGGATTCTGGCGTTGTAGACACTGACTCCGTCAATACGACTGTCCATTCTTGCAAAATAGATATATTCAAAAATGCATCTGGCTTCCTTGTCTCTCGGAATACACATGCTGCGATCGGACTGTATCCCGCCCGCCGGAGTGATGGTAACAATCTCCCCTGGAAGCACGTCCCGGACAAATGCAGCTCCTACTGTCTCCAGAGCGCAACTCTCCGAGGCCAGGATGTATGCGTTATCCCTTTTTCCGATACAGAGCGGTTTAAATCCAAAGGGATCACGGGCTCCGATCAGCTTTCTGGGGCTCATGACCACCAGAGAGTAGGCGCCCCTGATCTTTCTGCAGGCTCTGCCCACCGCCTCCTCCACCGTGGCGGACTTCAAACGCTCCCTGGCAATATGGTAGGCGATCACCTCCGAATCTATGGTGGTCTGGAAGATCGCTCCGGTATACTCCAGGTCATGGCGCAGCTCGCCCGCATTGATCAGGTTGCCGTTGTGTGCTAAAGCCAGCGTACCTTTTACATAGTTCAAAACCAGGGGCTGGGCATTTTCCCGAGTGGATGCTCCGGCGGTGGAGTAGCGCACATGGCCTACGCCGATATCGCCCTTCATGGATTCTAAGGCTTCCTGGTCGAATACCTCGTGAACCAGGCCCATGCCTTTGTGGGAGGTCACCTTTCCCTTGGGTCCCATGGTTTCGCTGACTGCGATGCCGCAGCTCTCCTGACCTCTGTGCTGCAGGGCGAAGAGGCCGTAGTAGATGGTGGAGGCTACATCTCCGCCGTCGAAATCATACATGCCAAAGACGCCGCATTCCTCGTGTAACTCGTCATTTTGTTGTCTATTCATTGTCTTCCTCACATGTGATATGCCTTCATTTCCAACTCATTATATAACATTTAATTTTGTAAAGTCAATGAATATGCACATTTGAATAGATTCATGGTACGTAGAAATTTTTCCTCTTTTTATTAGTCATTTTGTATAGTTTCATAGTTTTATTAATTTGGCTTATCAATTCG
>CABQGZ010000727.1 GCA_902463835.1 uncultured Lachnospiraceae bacterium | reverse complement strand
ACGGTGAACGTGCGAAGAGTTACCAGGGCGGATGCCGGAAACGGGCTGACCCGGGAAAAGGCATTTTTTGACGTAGACGGACTGATCACAGATGAGCCGGGGCTTGTGTTAGCCACCTTCTATGCGGACTGTGTGCCTTTGTATTTTGCGGATCCGGTGCACAGAGCCATTGGACTTAGCCATTCGGGCTGGCGGGGCACAGTGGGAAGAATGGGGAAGGTCACCGTGGAGGCGATGACAAGAGAATTTGGCACCGATCCGAAGAATCTGGTCTGTGCCATTGGTCCGTCTATCTGTCTGGATTGCTACGAGATCAGCGAAGATGTGGCGGTGGAGTTTTTGCAGGAATTCAGCGACAGGATCCTGTATAAGAAGGACAATGGGAAGTACCAGTTGGATCTGTGGCGCGCTAATGAGATTGTCCTGGAGGAGGCCGGGGTGTTGCGGGAGCATATCGCGACTACCAATATCTGCACCTGCTGTAACAGCGCGTATCTGTTCTCACATCGCGCCAGCCATGGAATGCGGGGAAATCTGGGGGCGTTTTTGATGGTGAAGGAGTAGAAATTATTGAAAACAGGAAACGTATATGATAAGATGGATGTAAATTAGGGAAGTGTAGGAGAAAAAGGAGGGTGTTAAATGGGAAATTATTTGAATCCAGGGAACAGCGGATTTGAGGGAATCAGAAATGACATCTATGTGGACAAATCCGGTCTGATTGGTTTGGTTAATCAAACGATAAATACACCGAGACGCTTAAGCTGTATCAGTCGCCCACGCCGCTTTGGTAAATCCTTTGCAGCAAAAATGCTATGTGCATATTATGATAAGACGTGTGATTCGTCTGCGCTGTTTGCTGATCTGGAGATTGCTGTGAATCCGAAATTAAATAGAACGTATCAGCAGCATTTGAACAAATATGATGTGATCTATCTGGATATGACTGGTATTATAGGTGAGACTGCCATTACGGACATTGTCCCGTACGTCAAGAAAAATATTGTTCAGGAATTGATAAAACAATACACGACATTGGAGGTTGCAACTGGGTTTGTGCCAACGCTGGCTAATGCTGTGGAAGTAGCAGGAAATAAGGTTGTCATGATCATCGATGAGTGGGATGCCCCAATCCGAGAAGCAATCAACCAGCCTGCGGCACAGCGGGAGTATCTGGAATTTTTACGCTCTCTGTTTAAGAACAGCGGAGCAACGGATAAGATCTTCGCAGCCGCTTATATGACTGGTATTCTCCCGATTAAAAAAGATGTCTTCCAGCCAGCTATCTCGGACTTCCAGGAATTTTCCATGATCCTTCCGGAGGATTTTGCGGAGTATGTGGGGTTTACGGAAAAAGAAGTGCAAGGACTCTGTGAGGAGTATCACAGAGATTTTTCTATGATGAAGCAATGGTATGACGGGTATACACTGGAAGGAGCAGGCTCTGTCTATAACCCCAATTCAGTTATGAAGGCCTTGCGTTATAATAAGTTCCGCTCCTACTGGACGGAGACCTCCGCTGCCAAAAGCCTGATGGATTACATTAGTCTGGATTTTGACGGCCTGTCGAAAACGATAGCAGAGGTGCTTGGCGGAATAGAGGTGACCGTAGATACCAACGGCTTCGCAAATGATCTGGTGACCTTCCGGAACCGGGAGGATGTGCTGACGCTGCTGATTCATCTGGGATATCTGGCTTATGAGGAAGAAACGCAGAAGGTGCATATACCCAACGAGGAGATACGCCTGGAATTTGCCAAGGCGATTCGCGAAGTCAAGCGTGATGATACCATTCGGCGCGTCCGGGAGAGTGAGCAGCTTATTTTGGACACCGTTCACCAGAATGCGGAAGCTGTGGCAGCCCGGATCGAGAAGATTCATTCCGAAGAAACGGCGCCTCTCTTTTACAGCGATGAGCAAGCACTTCGAAGCGTAATCAAACTGGCCTATTTCAGCTACAAGGATTATTATCTGAAATTCGAGGAGCTGGCCGCCGGAGATGGGTATGCTGATATCGTATATCTCCCAAAGAAGACTTCGCCTGTGCCCGCCCTGGTGGTGGAGCTGAAGTGGAACAAATCAGCAGAGGGAGCGATCCAGCAGATCAAGGACAGACGATATCCTGACGCGATCAAGGAGTATGGCGGGGATATTCTGCTTGTAGGGATCAGCTACGACAAGGAAGCGCCAGCCGGAAAGCGGAAGCATGTGTGTGTGATTGAGAAGATGGTAAATAAATAAAAATTTTTTGATCTTTCCAGTAATGCATGTTAGAATAGAAATAGTTAAGCGAAAATGCATGTGCTTGTATGATAGAAAGGATTATAGGTATGACAGTAAAAGATACCTTAGAGATGACGGTATTTCCAATTATTGTTCAAACGGATTGCAAAAATATTTATCGCATTTACCCATTAAAGCAAAATATCGTTGCGAAATTGTATGAGATTGGGATGCGGCATAAAGAGATAAGCAAGATATATATTTGGTAGTTCCGTTACTAGTAGGTGCCATATTGACAGCGACATTGATATTTGCGTTGATGCAGATGTGAGTGACGGCAGGAAGATATTTGACATTCAAAAAGAGATTGGAGATGTTTGTGACTGGAACTGTGATATCATTATGTTTTCTAATTTGGGAAATAGATTGCGGGAGAACATCATGAAGGAAGGAGTTGTTATTTATGAGCCGATACAATGATGATTTTTCTGCCGCTAGAAAAGACATAGAAG
>CABQGZ010000726.1 GCA_902463835.1 uncultured Lachnospiraceae bacterium | reverse complement strand
TGGCAGGTTTGCGCAGGCAGGCGGCAACAGGGGTAGAGAATTTCTACCCACAATTCTCTGCGCCCGTCGCAGGGAATTTGCCGTCTGCGCAGACGATGACAGCAGAACCCTGCAAGTGCTGTGGATTGTCTGTCGCTTTCCGCAGAAAGCGAAATCCCCCTCGGAGAGCGCACGATGCCGTAGGCATATGTAGTTGCCTTTACAGCGTTGATTCCGTAGGGGCGGGGTCTACCCCGCCCGGCTACCTCTCAGTCAGCGCAGAGCGCTGACAGCTCCCCTTTTAAGGGGAGCCAAGGACGCACCCCTCTTGCCTCTCCTTTTAAGGAGAGGTGGCGCGAAGCGCCGGAGAGGTCATCGTAGGGGCGGGGTGCCCTCGCAGTGAAACAAGTGCCCTTGGGGTACACCCCGCCGCAATCTGATGGCTGCTCCCTCACTGTGCGGCCGCCGACCGCTTTTCCTCCACCGGATAGAAATGCGCCTGCCCGGCAAACCGCACATTCAGCAGCGTTACGTTGATCATCGTGGCCAGTCTGCGCCGCTGCTCCGGCGACAGCGTGTCCACATCCGTCTCCACGCCGTTCACCTTCACATACGCCTTCACCGTGATGGGCGGCCGTTCCTTCTTCGCCATGTAAGCGTCACTCCTTTCCTGATAGTCTGAGCCTATGCCATGGTGGGATTGTCCTATGGCTTCTTGCCTGTCTTTTACAAATGTGATACGATACCTCTCGAAAGGAGGTAAAAATATGTCATTCTGTGAAATGCTTCTGATTTTCCGCGACCCCGTTCCGGACTCTTTGGTTCCCGATCTACTTTCCGAGGGCATCATTGACGCAGCTGAACCGATTTTCGAGCGCTCTTACCAGATCGCCGCAGCCTGCTCACCCAGCGACCTGCGATACGATCTGAAGCGGCGTCTGTCGGATACCGCCGTCTATGCCCTTGCTGCAGTCAAGCACGGCTCTATTGTTGTCGACTTGACCGCAGACGGATAAGCGCCTTGCGCATTCCGTGATTGTCCCGCCGTTTTCGGCGGGACTTTCCTTTTTCCGGACTGAACCACCGCCGGACGGTCACGGTGCCATCCCCGTGGTGGTGGATCGTCTCATGCATACATAGCATTGGCCCCCTCACCTCCTCCCTGCTGTTTTTTCATGCCCCTCTCTTAAAAGGCACTCATATTTGGTACGTGTCACGCAACAGTCTTTGCAAAAAAAATCTCAACAGGATTTTTGATAGCAAGAATGTCAATCATCTGCTCCATTTCGTCGCTATCAAACACGCCGCGCTTCATTTTGTCGTAAAATCCTTTTGGTGACATGCCCAAAAGTTTTGCCACTTTGCTTTGAGACATTCCATTTTCTGCAATGATTCCACGAAGTTTCTTAGTGTCAACCATGTGCCGCCCTCCTTTCTGGTACGCCTTACGTTACAACAAAAATACCACACACGTAGGTGCTTGTCAAGTACCATTTTTTCTTTGCAAGTAATTTATGGTTGCAATCCGTAACTTTTATGTTATAATACTTGATAGCAATAACTTGAAAGAAGGTATGAAACAATGACTAAGGGAGAACGCATTCGTTTTTTTCGCACCCAAAAAGGGCTGACTCTGGAAGAATTAGCACAGCAAATCAAAATGGCAACTCAAAACAATTTAACTCGGCAAACTCTGAGCCGATACGAAACAGGTGTTATTTCTAATATTCCTTCAGATCAGCTCTCCGCTATTGCAGATGCATTGTCTGTAAGCCCTGCTACGTTATTAGGTTGGCATCCAGAGTGGCGCCCCGATCAGTATGAAGATTTCAATTCAGCTCGTAGCAAGGAAGAGAAGTTGATGCTTTTGAAAATGTGGGGAATTCCAAAAGATCTATCTTGCTATGAATCGGATCTATACAAAGATGCAGATGTAATCCTTGCTGACTCATCTGTGGCTTCCCACAAGGTTTTGTCCAAAAACGAATCGAAGCTGGTGGACATCTACCGCAGCGTGACGGAGCAGGGGCAGCAGGAGATGATGGCCCACGCCGATTACATCGGGGAGCGCTACAAGAAAAACCCCTCCGCGTCCGCCGACAAGGCAATGTAATCTATTGTGATTTCAAACGCCCATAAACAAAAAACCAGCCCGCCCCGGTTCCCCGGAACGGGCTGGTGTGTAGCTATTCTATTTTCCCTTCGGTTTCCAGTTGGGATTATACCGTTTGCATGCGGTCTCCAGCTTGCGGAAGTCGCAGCAGACCTTTTCATAGAACGGATTTTTTCCACTCACTTGCTTCGCGTATGTATTGATGGCGCGGCGCTCTATGATATCTTTGTTCTTGGCGCAATAGTGGAACTGTTTCAGCAGCAGCGTCTGATACGCTTTGTCCGTCTCTGCGGCAATGTCAAATTCGATCAACTGCCCCTGTTTTACCGGCACCATGTTATTAAAGCCCATGATGCCCAACCGGCCTTCATCCAGTTTCAGGATGGGGCCGCCGGATTTGATATTGGCGTGGTTTGGCTTCGGTGATTCCAGCGGCACATAATAGTTTTGCCCGTTGACCTTCAGCACGACCCCCACGTAGGGACGCCGCTCACCCTTGTTGAACTGTACCCGTCTGTCCGTTCTGTGGAGATATGCGATGTATTCTTCTTTGATGTGATAAAACTTCAAATAGCCCATCCGTTATCCTCCGTCGAAAGAAATGCGGGATAGCAGAGCCATCCCGCATTTTTTAGTTCCCCACTCA
>CABQGZ010000725.1 GCA_902463835.1 uncultured Lachnospiraceae bacterium | reverse complement strand
GGAGGGGGTGCTGGCGTGTACGATGTTCCCGCCGCCCACGTAGATTCCAACATGTCCGCTGTAGCAGACGATATCGCCTGGCTGCATCTCGGAGGTGCTCACTCCATAGCCTACGCTTCTCAGGGCGCTGGAGGAGTGGGGCAGGCCTACGCCAAAGGCGCTGTACACGGACATTACGAATCCGGAGCAGTCCGCGCCGTCTGTCAGGCTGGTGCCGCCGTAGCGGTACGGATTGCCTATAAACTGGCTTGCATAATCTGCAACCGACTGTCCGCTTCCACCGGATGGCGGATTGTAGGTTCTGGCGGAACCTGTGTCAGAGGATGAAGATCCTCCCGAGGACTTGGAAGAACTGGATTTCTTCGCCTTCTTGGAAGCCTTTGCTGCCTCCGCAGCTCTTCTTGCCTCTGCTTCCCTCTGCAGTCTGGCCTCTTCCTCTTCTCTGGACTCTGCCACTTTATAAAAATTCTTACAGTTCACATAATCTGCGGATACATAACCTTCACCGTCGTCTGTAGCTACCTTCACCCAGCCGTCCAGCTCTTGGATTACAATCAGTGTGTCACCGGCATTCACCTGTCCGATGACCGCCGCATCGGTGGTCTCTCCATTGCGGATATTCAGTCTGTCTGTATTCACATTGGCTACTCTTGTGCTGATGGACTTGGCAAGCTCCTCATCGCCGGTAATAATATAATCGCTCTTGATATAGCCCTCACAGTTGCCGGAATGAATCTGATACCATTCTCCTTCCACCCCCAGCACCGTAACTGCTGACCTGGCATAAAGCTTACCTACGATCTCACTCTCTGTGGTCGCCTGGCTTCTGATATTGATATAGGAATCCTCGGAGACATTGGATACTCCGATATCTGCATATTCCGACTTCACAACCGGCACGTCATTCTCCGCTGTCTGAGGCTGAGCCTCCGGCGCTGCCTGAGCCTGCTCCTCAGCCGGCGCAGGTGTATTTGCCTTCTCTGACAGGTACTGTGACAGGCTTAAGGATAAGCCGGAAGCACGGGTCGTTGTCTTCACCTGTGTCTCTGCTGCTACAGAAGCAAAATTGGATGCCCCCGCTGCTACTGCCGCATCGGATACAAATGAACTACCAGTCATTATGATCGCGCTGGTCAGGCAGCATGCTGTTACTTTCACTCTTGCTCGGATTGAATTTCTATTCATGAGAACCTCCCAATTCGTTCTGCATTTATTACAAATTTGTTACAAGAATCATTATAGCAAAGGGAGGGCCTCTTGTCAACTACCAATTTTTACAAATTTGTTACAGGTCTGTGGCCTGCATGGCGTCACCACTATACCTATTATAAGCTATATAGGTAACTTTCCACCGACGTAATAACATTGGCGCCGTCGGATGCGGCGGTGATGACCTGGCGAAGCTGTTTGGTCCGCACGTCACCGGCGGCGAATACGCCAGGGGCGCTGGTCTTGCCGTCTTCTCCTGCGATGATATACCCGCCTGCGTCCAGCTGAGCGATTCCGCCTGCAAGTTCAGAGTTGGGAAGAATGCCCACCGCGATAAAGATGCCGTCCACCGGCAGATTCCGGCGTGTGTCTTCCTTCTTATTATAAATGCGAAGCTCCTGTACCTGGCCTTCGCCCATGATCTCTTCCACCTGACTGTCCCAGAGAATCTCAATGTTCTCAGCCGCCATCACTTTTTCCTGCAGAGTCTTAGCGCCCCGGAAGGCATCACGCCGATGGATCAGATATACTTTCTTACAGGCTCTGGCCAGAAACAGCGCGTCCTCTAAAGCCACGTCTCCGCCGCCCACCACGGCTGTCACCCTATCCCGGAAAAAGGCTCCGTCACAGGTAGCACAGTAGGATACACCCATGCCTTTCAGTGCTTCTTCCCCCGGTACATCTAGTTTCCGATAGCTTGCGCCGGTGGCAAATATTACAGTCTTTGTTTCAAAAGTTTCCTTCTTTGTAACAATCCGGTAACCTTCCGTCATCTTCTCTACAGCGGTCACGTTGGACTGCACGAATTTTGCTTCCATGGCGTCCGCATGCTCCCGAAGCTTCATGCCAAGTTCAAAGCCTCCAAGCCCTGGCAGTCCCGGATAATTGTCCACCTCATACGTGTTCAGAATCTGACCTCCGCTCATGGGCTGCTTCTCCAGCACAAGGGCCTCCAGTCTGGCTCGCTGGGCATAGATAGCCGCTGACAGACCTGCGGGACCGCTCCCTATTATAATCACGTCGTACATACATTCGCTCCTTTCTGCAACTGTTACATTGCCACACATCCATCTTTCATTTCTTCATGTCATATCGCAGTCTACCATGTCTTTTCCAGTGTAAGGCTGTAGTCTACCTGGTAGGGGTTATCATCTCTTGATTTCAAGTCCTCATAGATGTCCCGGCGTTCATCGGAGCTCTCCTCAGCCCAGTATTCGTAGCCCAAAAGATAGCTGTCAGCCAGCGCATCCCAGGATTCGAACACGGGCTGTACCAATTTAGCAATCTCCAATGATTTATCCAGAGCCTCCGCTTCCGTATAATATCCAGCCAGATAGTAGAAGCTTACCAGATTCAGCCCACGGCAATAATCCCAGCCGCTGATGGCATCTACTCCCTTCTGCTCATACATGGTATACAGCTTCGCAAAGCGCTGTGCTTCCGCTTCATCCACCTCGTAGTTCTCCAGAACATAGGATGCCCGATCCTCCACAGCCACCTGTGAAAGCCCCTCTTCCTTAAGCTTTTCCATGTCCTCAGC
>CABQGZ010000724.1 GCA_902463835.1 uncultured Lachnospiraceae bacterium | reverse complement strand
TGTCGCCAGTCCCGACATGCTCAAAGGCAGCACCACGCGGCATATCCCTTTTATCCGACTTGCGCCATCGATCCAGGCTGCTTCCTCCAGTTCCACAGAGATCGCATTAAAAAAATTGCGCATCAGCCAGATGGAATAGGGCAGCGCCATAGAGCCGGACAAGAGGATCAGTCCTCCCAGGTTATCATTTAGGCCAATCCCCACAAAGAACCGGAAAATAGGTACCATTGCAACCGTCATTGGCATCGTGGACATCAATAAAATTGCCAACATGAAGGCATTTTTATATTTTCCACGGAATCTGGATAAGGGATAGGCCGCTATACTTCCCAGGAGCGTAGAGATAACCGCAGAGCAGGTAGCGATAATCAGGCTGTTTTTAAAAGAATTCATATTACGGCTGGATGAAAATACAAACTTGAAATTATCCAGGGTCCAGTCTGGCCACTGAATAACCTCAGAGGCCTTGCCATCAAAGGCTGCAAGCAACAGCCAAAGAGTAGGTACAATGAAAGTTGCTCCAATTAAGATCAAGATCAGATTGGCCACCAGCGTGCGTTTTTTACTTTTTGTCATACTTCCATCCTCCCTCACTGGTCATCCTTCCGCGTAGAGCGGACGTAGAAAACACTGATTATGGCACCCATCAACATCAAGATCAGAGAACAGGCGCAGGCGTAGCCCAGCTTATTATTCTTAAATGCACGCAGATATGTGAAAATCGCCAATGTCTGCGTCGCATTGCCTGGCCCACCTCCGGTCATGGCATAAATCATGCTGAAGCATCCCAGGGTTTTTAGCGTATTCATCAAGGTATTTGTCCAGATGGTCTGCTTTAGCTGTGGCAGGATGACATACACTACATTTTGCAGCTTGCTCACCCCATCTATCATGGCGGATTCTTCTACATCACGTGAAATGGAATCCATCGCAGACTGGTACACCATCATGCTGAACGCTGTTCCACGCCACACATTGGATAAAATGATGGTCAGCATTGGATGATCGAAAAGCCAAGCAATCGGCTTGATATGCACAATTCCCAACGCAGCGTTCAGCGTACCGCCTACCGTGAACAGATTATAACAACAGACGGAAGCAACCAGCTCCGGCATGATCCATGCAGACAAGATCACGATACCTACTACACGGCGCACTCTTATACTGGAATCTCGCATGAAATAAGCCAGTATAAACCCCAGCAGCTGCTGTCCAATCAAGGAGCCCGCCAGAAATAGCAATGTATTCAAAATAGAAATCAGAAATCCGCGGTCACGAAACATGGTCTGGAAATTTTTCAGGCCGATAAATGTAAAATTGGCAGCCGCGCTGCCCGTCAAAGCCAAATTGGTAAATGCGTAGTAAACAGCCAACAGCAGCGGCCAGATGTAGAACATCAACATCAGCGCTACCGCAGGTGTCAGATACACCCACTTCGCCAAAAACGATTGCCCTTTATGCTTTTTCAAATCGCACCTCCATACTCTTTTGTCCGCTGCATACACCGGCGGGGAAAAGGACAGTAATCCCCCCGCCGGACAGCTCATCTATTTTAGTTTGTGATTGCAAATTCCGCATCCGCCCGGAAGGTGCGCAAAGCATCCTCAACACTCATACCGGTTGCCAGATTCTCCACCATCTGGTATATGCAGGTAGATACCGCGGAATACTGCTCATGATGAGGTCTGAAATGCGTATAGGAAACCAGTTCCGTCGCTTCCTCTACGAAGGGACGTTCTGTATATTCAGGCTCCCCACTCAGATCCAACACAGACAAGGAGCCATAGTTCACGATAAAGGGAAGGTAATTCTCCACATCCATCATGTGCATCAGAAATTTAACAGCTAATTCCTGATTGTCTGACAACGCAGGAACCGCCCAGCACAGACCGCCAGACATGGTAGAATACTTTGCCCCATCGCCATTTTGTGTAGGCATGGCTGCCACCCCCAGCACTTCCTTATAATCGCCCTCCGCCAGCGTACTGGCACCATCCGGGCCAAAACGATTGCAATTGGACGTATTATGCAGAATCACTCCCATCTTATTATTCTGCATGTATTCAAAGGCATATGCGGAGGGCTTGGCATCCAACAGCTCCGCAGTAGGCATGGTCAGGCCATCCTTTACAATGGTAGACAGAGCTGCCGCGCTGTCTTCCCATGCTTTCCCATCAAGGTTCCACTTGCCGTCATCATTGTACATCAACTGCTCACCGGTGGCGTAAAACCATGTTTCAAAGTTGTGCATGGAGGTTCCTTCCCCTTCCCCTGCACTCATGCAGGCCCAGAAGGGAACGGCATCTGTCTTCTCCTTAATTGCATGTAATGCATCCAGCAGCTCCTGCCAATTGGTAGGCTGCCACTCTTCCTCATAGCTGCCGAGAAGCCCTGCTTCCATCAATACCTTCTTGTTGTAAATCAGACCCCGTGCATCCGTAGTGGAAGGAATTCCATAGACACCGTCGCCAACTGTGACCTGCGTCTTCATCGCTTCAATCATTGTCCCATTGTTCCAGGAATCCCATTTGTCTACATACTGGGAGATATCAGCAACATATCCGGCCGCCGCATCAGCCGTCAATTGAAAAGAATCCTCCCAAAAAATATCCGGGCATGTGTTTTTCGCAGAAATTTCCAACTGCATCTTTGTGAGGAAGTCGCTGGAACTGCCATAGACCTCTTCAATATCCAATTCTACCTGATCCTTTAACTCCCAGTTTTCATAAGATTTTTTTACCCATGCCAAAT
>CABQGZ010000723.1 GCA_902463835.1 uncultured Lachnospiraceae bacterium | reverse complement strand
CCATTGCTTCTTGCGAGGCAACGCAACAAAGCGGAAATGCTGATGCAGCTTTCTGTGCGATTACTAATTCCGACTATTCGCCGACCAACACACTGTCTGGTACAAGTAATACCTTATCTACCACAATCAGTGAACCTGGTGTTGGAACGGTCATCAATAAGATTGGTATGAAAACCGGACATACTTCTGGCAAAGTTTTGTCTACGAATGTAACTATAACTTTTTCCAGTGGAGCTACTATTTCCAATTTGACTTCTGCTGATTATGAAAGTGGTCCTGGCGATAGCGGCTGTGTTGTCTATTCTTATATCGGTTCTACTGGTGCCCGCCTTACATTGGGTATTCATACTGGAGCTTCCGGCAGTGGCACGAGATACTATACAAAGGCAAATGAAGTCAATGCTGCATTAGGCACCAGCAGATATTGATTTCCAAGCAGGGAAAGCTAAAATGAAGAAAAATTATTCGTTTATTTTGGTATTATTTCTGAGCTTGTGTCTTTTGTCAGGTTGCACTGTTTCACCTCAAGGAGATTTGCCTATGAACAGTGATGTACCTTCTGTTGATAGAGATTCTGCACAACAGATTGAAAACAATAAACCGACGGATGATGGTTTAACTGTCAGTCCTTCAGAATTAGATGGAAAAGTTAGTATGACAGTTTCGGCTGATGCAGCAGGTAGTCTTGACATAACTATAACCAATAATTCTGATGTCGATATTGATATGGGAGAAGATTTCTCTTTGCAAAAAATGGACAGTGAAACATGGAAAGATATACCATTGTCATTAAGCTATGCTGATAATTTAATTGTTATTTCTCCAAACGAAAGTCATACTTTCCACTATGATATTGGAAGTGCTGTTGTTTTGGAAAGTAATAAAACATATCAGATAGTAAAAGTTGTTTCTGCTGGACAAACAAATCACTCAGTATTTGCATCTTTTGAAATCAAATGATGACCAGGGGGCAGGAAATTAGGATCTCCTGCCCCCTGTATTGTATTCAGCGCTTGACAGCTTTTTACTGCACAAGTTGTCGGCTATTTAGCCCCCCGGCAGGGCGCAAAGCACTTTCCTACTGCCAGCCCCAACGGGGCGGCGGTGGGAAAGTGCTTTTGTTACTTTCTCACAAGAAAGTAACAAAGAGGTTACCTAATCGGTACTTGTATGGTAAAATGACAGCAGTACGAAAACGGAAAAACAGGGCAGAGGAAAGGAAGGGTGAGAGGTATCGGAACAACGATTTCCGGCATGATGGGCCGGGGAAGCATCCGGCACAATAACCGGGAGTTCACGGCGGCCAATGTAGACCGGAACCGGTCGGGGCAGAACATCGTCTTTGTCAACGAGGATCTGAAGCAGGTCTATCACGAGCTGTTTGACGAGGCGCTGGAGAGCTACAACGCCGGGAAGAAAAAGACAAGGGACAAGATCCCAGACTACTACGAGCATATCCGGCAGAGCAAGCAGGAGAAGCTGTTCCATGAGGCCATCTTCCAGATCGGCAATCTCAGCGACTGCGGCTGCGGCTCGGAGGGCGGCCAGCGGGCAGCCGAGGCGCTGACGGAGTTCGCAAAAACCTTTCAGGAGCGCAACCCCCATCTCCGGGTGTTCAACATGGTGCTGCACATGGACGAGGCCACGCCGAACCTTCATGTAGACTATATCCCGGTGGCAACGGAGCAGACGCGGGGCCTGTCCGTGAGAGTATCCATGAAGCAGGCCCTCAAGCAGCAGGGCTTTACAGGGATTGGTCGGAAACAGACCGAGTGGAAGACTTGGATGGATCGGGAGAAGGACGCTCTGACGGAGATCGCCCTGCGGCACGAATTTGAAATCATTTCTCTCGGCAGCAACCTGCGGCACATGGACTTGCCGGAGTACCGGGCGGCGATCCAGGGGGCCGAGGCCGTGCAGGAGCAGACGGCGGCAGCCACACAGGAACTGACAGACCTGCAGGAGCAGAAGACGGAACTGAAGAGGGAAATCAAGTCGCTCTCCGGTGCTTCTGCGGCGCTGAAGGCTGCAGAACGGGTGCGGGTGGACTTCGACACCATCCGACCGGAAAAAACGCTCACAGGGGCTGTCAAGGGCGTTACGGTGGAGCAGATCAGGGATCTCAAGGCTGCGGCCATGTGCTGAATATGCTGGAGCGGCACCTGCCGAAACAGCTTCTTCACCTCGTCGATAAGGCGCGGGATCTGCTGCCGGAGCATCAGTCCTAAACGGCTTTGCCGGCAGCTTTCTGTCATTGGGAAGTTATATCCTGCTGACGGTTCTGTGGCTTGCCATTTTGATCGTATTGGGCTCAAAGATCGTTTGCAAACGCAGCTCTTTTCAATGGCAAAGGATCATACTTCCCATATGTGGGCTCATTCTTGGTGCGGCGGGGATTGCCGGAATGCTTCATTGGTTTTCTCTTTACACAATTATTTCGACGGAGTCGAACATAGTAGCAGGTATAGGAATTGCAGCGGCCATCTGCGGGATTTTCACGGAACTCAGCTATGTTGTAAAGAGAAAAAATAGAGCATCAGTACTTACGATTGTTTTATTTGCATTGCAAATTATAGCTGCGTGGATGCTCGGATTCTTAACAGTAGTATAAATTAACAGAAAACGGAGGAATGGATTTATGGACAAAAAGAAAAAGTGGACGGTTAAGGATGTTATTACAACGGTATTGCTCTCCGCAGTGCTGATCGTGATCCAGCTCGTCGTCAATATGGTCTGCATGGCCAACGACTTTG
>CABQGZ010000722.1 GCA_902463835.1 uncultured Lachnospiraceae bacterium | reverse complement strand
TCACCCGTGCGGACATCGTAGAGGGGCAGCTTGTGCTGACGGTGGCGGAGTGACGGATCATGAAAACCGACATCTACAATGCAAGCAAGAAATACAGCGTCATTTATGCCGATCCTCCGTGGGCGTACAAAAACACCGCAACACGCGCAGCGGCATCCGATTGCTACTCCACAATGAGCATCGAAGAACTTTCAAAAATGCAAAGTGCGGTTAGCGGGCTAACTGCTGACGATTGTGTTCTGTTCTTGTGGGCAACTTTCCCAACTATCAAGAATGCGCTCCTATTGATAGACGCATGGGGATTTGCGTACAAAACAGTTGCTTTTGTATGGGTAAAAGAAAATAGAAAAAGCGGAGGGCTTTTTTGGGGGCTCGGAAACTGGACGAGGAGCAACGCGGAAATATGCCTCCTTGCAACGAAAGGCAAGCCGAAACGCATAAATGCAAATGTACATAGCGTGGTCATGTCCACTATCGGGCGGCACTCTGAAAAGCCCTCCGAAGTGAGAAACAGAATTGTAAAACTTTGCGGCGATGTGCCGCGCATTGAGTTGTTTGCCAGGCAAGAAGCTGAAGGCTGGGACTGTTGGGGAAACGAGGTGTAATATGAATTTTCTACGTAGAGGGGCAGCTTGTGCTGACGGTGGCGGAATGATGCAGCGAAAATGCCAGCAAGGGCCATCAGAACGGCCGCAGTTGGACGAAGCTGCGCAGGGGAAACAAACACCTGCCCGCAGACAGAGCAGCGGCGGCGGTAGCTCTTGCGTGTGTACGGCTGCACGGTCAGCCATTGCCCGTGGTGCGGGGGAAAGATGGAGAAAGAGGGGAAGCAATGACAAACGAAGAAGCAATAAAGTGTATCGAAGAGGTGCTTGGTTCCGATTTCCTCTTTGATGACTGTCAACTCACATCGGACGATTTTGAGTGGCTGGAAGAAGCCAAAGAAGCTCTCGAAAAACAGATGCCGAAAATGCCGACTCTTGAAGGTGATGGCTATGATGACAGCGGAAATATAATCTACGACACATGGATTTGCCCGTGTTGTGGAGACAGCTATGAGGTCGATTACGAAAGGCATAACCACTGCCCGACCTGCGGTCAGGCGATAGACTGGAGTGACGAGAAATGAAACCGATATACATTCCAAAAGGCGCAGCCAAAGAGTATGGCGACTACGCCATAAATATTTACAGGGGATGCCCGCACGGGTGCTTCTACTGCTTTGCACCGTCGGTGTTGCGCAGAGACCGCGAGGCATTCCACGCGGAAGTCAGACCGAGGGAAAACATTGTTGAGGAGACGCGGAAACAGATTGAGCGCGAGGGCATTACAGGGCGCATGATTCACCTCTGCTTTACCTGCGACCCATACCCGAAAGGTTACGATCAAACGCCGACACGAGAGATTATCAGGGCTCTCAAAGAGCGCGGAAACCATGTGCAGATTCTCACGAAGAACGGCAAGGATGCCATGCGCGATTTTGATTTACTCGACAGCGGCGACTGGTTTGGTATTACATACGCCGGTTACGAGGTCGGCTCGAAGGAAGAAGTTCCAAAATCGGAGCCGAACGCTGGAACGCCGCTCGATAGGTTGACTGCACTTTTTATCGCGTACAAAAGAGGCATCAAAACATGGATTTCCGCCGAGCCGGTTTTGAATCCGGCTGATGTCCTTAACCTTATTGGCCTTGCCGACTATGTGAACCTTTGGAAAGTCGGAAAACTGAATTACCACCCGTCAGACATCAACTGGAAAGAGTTTGGGGAGATTGCTGAATGCAGGCTGAGAGCTAAAAAGCGCAATCGGCTCAACTTCGGGCTCGATTTCGATTACTACATCAAGGACGGCCTAAGAGCGGAAATGGAGAAGCAATAATGAAAGCATTCAGAGCATGGGACGAAAAAGGCTTTGAGTATTGCGAAACTATTGTTTTTGCGGAAAATGCAAGAGAAGCAAAGAAGATTGCAATGGCGACCAATGCTTGCGGAGACGCGGAATTCATCGACATCAGAGTTAAGAGGCTGAAAGAAGCAGACGCACTTTACAAAGGCAAAAGCGAGATTGATTGGTACGACGACGAAACACGGCTTGCTCTTGTTCGTGATTTTTATTGGCGATGCTTTGATACTTCTTGGGAATGCGAGAATTGCGTTGCAAAAAAATATTGCGCTTGGTGGGAGGACGCAAATGAGCAGATACATTGACGCAGATCTGATTTTGTATAAAACGGTTGCTTATCCTGTTTTTGATTTTGCTACGGGAATGGTACACACTGAGCTCTTAGAGGGAGAGTACGCAAAACGCGAAAAAATAGAAGCCGTTCCCACCGCCGATGTGCAGGAAGTCCGGCGCGGCAAGTGGGAGCTGTCCGGGAAAAATGTAAGTAAATGCACCAAGTGCGGCTGCGCACGAGACATCCGGACGCAAGTCGGATGGAATTTCTGCCCCGTATGCGGCGCAAAGATGGGCGAGGAGGAAAATGTATGAACTGCGAGCACTGCATACATTATCAGCCGTGCGGACTGACGGCTGCGCAGGTGGGGGAATGCTGCCACTACTATGCGGATGAGCGGCTGCTCATGGTTGATGCCGCAGAAAAGGCGAAAACGCAGGAAGCGTATTTCCGCGTCACCCGTGCAAACGGTGCGGAGGAATACGTCAAATGCGGCTATAGTATGCTGGCCATACCGCTGGAAAAGATGGCAGTGCTGTTCTCTGCGGAGAAGGCGGAGCACATCACCAAGGCGGAGTATATCGCCG
>CABQGZ010000721.1 GCA_902463835.1 uncultured Lachnospiraceae bacterium | reverse complement strand
GCTTCGCAAGCAGGACATTGACTATATCCGGGAACATTGGGATAAGGCCGATGCTTCCGCGCCTAAACTCGTGAAACGGAACCGCCGTTATGCCTTATGCTTTGCCTTTGAAGAAACGGTTGCTTACGGCACGAAACCACTCACAGACCAGACCATTCTTGCTGTTGACCTTGGCATTAACACCGACGCTGTGTGCAGCGTTATGCGTCCAGACGGAACTGTCCTCGCACGGAAGTTCATCGACTTCCCGAGTGAAAAAGACCGGCTGAATACGCAATTGGGCCGCGCACGCAGAGGTCAGCGAGAGAATGGTCATCGAGGCGGCAACCGCCACATGAAGAAGGCTGTTCGCATCAACGAGGACTTGTCCAAGAAAATCGCTCCGGCAATCGTTCGGTATGCTGTTTCTGTCGGAGCCGACATCATTGTTATGGAACATCTTGACTTCATCGGGCAAAAACCCAAGCACAAAAAGCAGCGGCTCCACATGTGGAGAAATCGCGACATTCAGAAAATCGTCATGCATCAGGCCCACCGCAATGGAATTCGTGTGCGTTTCGTCAACGCACGAAACACCAGCAGGTTGGCTTTCGATGGTTCTGGCGAAGTAGCCCGGAATAGTACCAACATGGCGCTGTGCCGGTTCCAAAACGGAAAGCAGTATAACTGTGACCTGAATGCGAGTTATAACATCGGTGCACGCTACTTTATCCGCGAATACTTAAAACCCATCCCGGAAACGGAATGGTCTCTAATTATGGCAAAAGTTCCAGAATTAGAGCGAAGAACAAATTGCACATTATCCACCCTCTTTAGCCTCTACGCGGTGCTGAACTGTCAATCAGTTTCAGTTTCTGAGTCTTGGCCCCACGGTGGAAATGAGTCTGGGGCCTAAACCCCCGGAAGCTCCATCCATAGCGTTCACGCTTGGGTGGTGAGGTTCACTCGTTTACAAGTTGTGTGCGCCAGAACGTAATAAGCAACTTAAAAACTTGAGCTTTTCCGCTCGATCAATAAGGCAACAAAGTTGCCAACCCGCACCCGCGGTGCGGTCCCCGGCTCTTCGACGGGTTTTCGGCATTTGACCCGGCCGTCCGTGTAGCCTCGATCCCTTGTCGGAGGGATGGTCAAGACGTGCATATGCACAGGCGTTCTGAAAAAGAACAGGGCAACTTTAACACACTGAAAAAAGGATGGCAAGATTTTTTTGCAGTTCCCGGTCGATGTGCCGCTGCCGCACGGGACAGGCATACATACGCCGCATTTGCCCATAATGTGTCTTTCAGAATTGGGTTTTGCACTTGTATTAAACGGCAGGATGTGGTATAAACTAAAGTGTCACTTTGGATTTGCATAAATAGTTGCGGCGAAGGAGGGAGCTTCATGTATTACGAGAGATCAATTGCGCCGGTTATTCAAAAAATCAACGAGACTTTTCCGGTGCTGATCGTCACGGGCCCTCGACAGGTTGGCAAAACCACATTGCTGACTCATCTGGCGGGAAGGGAACGAAAAATCGTATCTCTGGATAATCCCACAATCCGTGCGTTTGCGAAGAGTGATCCGGAATTGTTCCTACAACGATATGCACCGCCGGTCCTGATTGATGAGGTGCAGTATGCGCCGGAACTGTTCGATTACATCAAGGTCTATGTGGATCGCGAGAAACAGTGTGGGGATTTCTGGCTGACCGGTTCACAGACCTTCCGCATGATGAAGCGGGTAACGGAATCTCTCGCCGGCCGTGCCGGCATTGTACGGATGGAGGGGCTGTCCAACAGTGAGATCAACGGCAACCACTTTCCTGCGTTCACAGTAGATATCCCTGCATTGATGGATCGGATGACTGCCGCTCCGCAAATGTCGATCTCTGAGATATTCACCCGCATCTATAAGGGCTCCATGCCCCGCCTCTATGAAAATGAGCAGGTGGACCGAGCGCAATACTACGAGTCCTATCTGGAGACATACATTAGCAGAGATATCAAGGATCTTTCACAGGTCGGAGACGAAACGACATTTTTGAATTTCATGGCGGTTGTAGCGGCACGGACGGCCACCAATGTGAACTACGAAGCGCTTGCGTCCGAGGTCGGCGTATCTGCGCCAACCGCAAAGCAGTGGCTTTCGATTTTGGTATCCTCAGGTATCGTGGCATTGATCCAGCCCTATTCCAACAATGCCTTGAAGCGGGTGATCAAGGCCCCGAGAATGTATTTTCTGGACACGGGACTTTGCGCACATCTCACCAGATGGACCAGCGCGGAGACATTGGAGCGGGGTGCCATGGACGGCGCGTTCTTTGAGACATGGGTTGTATCCGAGATTTATAAGAGTTACCTCAATCAGGGGAAATCTCAGCCTCCGCTATACTTCTACCGTGACAGCAACAAAAAAGAGATCGACCTTATTATCTATCAGGACGGCGTTGTTTCGCCGATAGAGATCAAAAAGAATTCCGCGCCAAAGGATGCCACGAAGAACTTCAGCGTGCTGAATCCCATCGAAAAAGAGCCCGATGCGGACAGTATTTCAGCTGGAGCCGCGCATCTGAAAACAAAAATTGGGATCGGCGCGGTTATCTGCATGCCGCCAGATCTGATTCCGGTCGACCAGAAGAATTGGTATGTCCCAGCCTGGCTGATTTGAGCAAATGCATATCTAATTCTACAAAGAGCACTGCCGCAATTTTGCGGCAGCGTTTTTTTATCA
The DNA here is from genome assembly GCA_902463835.1 of uncultured Lachnospiraceae bacterium. Lineage (GTDB taxonomy): Bacteria > Bacillota > Clostridia > Lachnospirales > Lachnospiraceae > 14-2. Next base: position 52 of record CABQGZ010000721.1, on the reverse strand, counting down.
CGCGTGGCGTAATACCCCTGCCTTTAGGCATGGGGATATAAGCCACACATTG
>CABQGZ010000720.1 GCA_902463835.1 uncultured Lachnospiraceae bacterium | reverse complement strand
AACGAAAGGCAGCAAAAACCGTCCCAAAACCAATACCACCAAAGACTACGCATCTCAGATCGCAGAGAAGCAAGAATCTATTACTTCCCTGAATACTGAGATTGCATCCATCATTGCAAACATTGACACTTTGAAAGCTGACCTGAAAGAGAAGAAGACTGCTCTGAAGAAGGCCGAAAAAGAAGTGGCATCCCTGGAGGCAAAAAAGGCGAAGGCAGACGCCAAAGCTGCGGAAGAAACAAAAAAAGCAGAAGCAGAGTCCGTTCTGAAAAAGCTGCTTGCCGAAGGCATGAGTGCCGATGAAATCCTCGCAAAACTGAAATGACACGAAAAACCCGTGATGGACAGGCATAACGCGCCGTTCATTACGGGTTTTAGGGTTATAAGAACATAAGTTCATCCGGCGGCCACATCAAACTGAAAATGTGCCGGAAGGTTGAACTGTTTGATAAACGCATGGTGCTGGGCGTGGTAGTGACGCAGATCGTATCCCAGATGATGCAGTTCCAGCAGCTTCACCAGCACCAGATTGAGGTGGATTCCCTTAGCAGCGGCAATCTGAGCAGCATCCAGCCCGCGCTTCGTCATTTGATAGACTTCATCACTGTCCAGCATCAGGTGGGATGTGAAAGCGTTATGCTCGTAAAGAAGGATGTGCTTGTCCTTAATGGTCAGAAACTTGTTCAGGGTATGCAAGTCCATAAGCAGCTGATGCTCCAGATAATGTCCGAGTGCATAGCCGCACACCATCTGCTTTGTCTGTTTGTCCAGCTGGCGATTGATAAGGATCAAAGGCTTATCAAAATAGAGTGAAAGTAACCCTAACATATCTTTAATGCGGGATGTTTCACTGATGTCCAGACTGCAACTGCGCGCAATCTGTTTGATGTTGCGAGTTCCAGCATTTTGGACAAGTTCGTTAGCAGCTTGGTGAATAAATGCAGAATCCATAATGTGATCTCCTTCCGGGGATAGCATAGTGAATAGAACAGTGGTTCACAGGTTCATTATTCGTTCCTTTTCTCGTTTTTGTTCTCGGTACTTAAAATAGGCTTTGTGCATTTCATACATGATGCCGTCCATATCCTGCGGGGTCAACTCTCCGCTGGCAAATAGCTCAGTAAGCTCAAATGCGAGATGCTGGGCTTCTATTTTGCCCTTTTTTCCGTAGGCTTCGGCGGCACGTTCGATAAATAAAGACTGATCCGGCTGTAAATAGGTCAAAGGTACATGGAATATGTCGGCCATCTTTTCAAGCATTTCAATGCTGCGAGGATAGCGGCCATCACGCTCCCATCCGATGATCGTTCGTTTGTTGATACCCAGACATTGTGCCAATTCGTCCTGTGTTAAAGAATGTTTCTTTCGTAGATCGCGAACTTTCTCTCCAAATTTCATGTTTGCAACCTTTCTATGGCGTAGTTATCGTGCTGTAACAATGTACAACGGGATTTGTAAATATTCAATCTGGAAGATGCAATGAATTTTCACATTTTCCTCTTGACACGGCGACACGACTTGCTTATAATATATGCTATATTCTATCATCTTTTGGATTATTATACCGTAAAAAACGTAAATATGCAAGTCGAAAAAGGTGAAAAAAGAGCGGAAGTTCAAAAGGTGAAATTGAATAGAAGAAAAAAGAAACTTAAACCAACACAAAGGAGGCCGTGAGAAGATGAGCAACGGAGAACATGAAATCCGCACCCCAAAGGGGCTGCGGATTGGGAATCGCAGTGTCGTTGATGGAAAGAATATGCTTCAGATCAAGCGTGGTGGCTGTGAAGATTATATTTCTGCTGAATCTCTGGTGGAGTGTATTCACGGCCTTCCTGTGAAGAGTATCGAGTTTTTCACAGCAGAGAACCATCGGAAAGAAGCCTGAAGCAAAGTGCTTCATCGGACACTGAAAGCGCAGAGGTGGAATCTTAGGCGGCACGTTGTTAGCCGACCAGCTCCACCAGACGTTCTTTTGGGTCTACAATACAATATCTGTTTGTTAGAGCGATACCGTAGCAATATGTGATATAGGCCGGAACAGAATGAGCGAATGCAGCGCAGCAGTGCGCCTGCAAGTAGTTCATCCTGTTCCGGCTTTTTTTATTTTCTTGAAAATCTGTATTCCCAGGTGGCTCTACGGATTCATGTTAGTATAGGGACTTCAAAAAATAGAAAGCAGCAAGAGGAATCTTAGATTCCCGTTCAAAAAAAACGGGTGAATCTGAGACGATTTTTGCTGCTTTTTTCAGTTCACCCGGAGCCAGAAGGCAGAAAGGTGGACAAAATGCTTACATTGAAAAAGGTCAAGGAACTGGTAAAAGCACCTGTACACACCAAGCGCGTACCCTCTCCAAAGGTACTTTTGGAAGAAGATCGGATTTTTCTGCGTAAAGAATTTGAGCATGGCAGTCATCTGACACTCTATCACAACGGCTATGTTTGGTTTTCTGCTGGAAAGCGAAACACTGTGTTCCATATCCATGACTGCCGTGGGGACTATGCCTACGGTGCATCAAAAGGAAAGGGCGAAGTGATTAAGGAAGAATACTTTGAAAACTGCGAGTGGCATATTCGCGCACTGTTTGAGGGCGAACAGAGAGTGGAGGAATCACAGCTGAAGTGCGAGGGCGTAGGTCAGACCAAAGTGAGTGTGTCATATCATGCCGTGGCGGAAGATTGGGGAGAGATGGCAGACTCTGAAATCAATGTTCTGGATAATAAAAGCATGAAATCAAGCTGCGAAAATAAAGTGGGGAAAACGAAATGGA
>CABQGZ010000719.1 GCA_902463835.1 uncultured Lachnospiraceae bacterium | reverse complement strand
GGTCTGGCCATTGTGGGCTGCGGCACGATCGGCCGCATCCGAGCTATGATCGCACGAGCATATCCCGGCGTTGTGTGGCTGGGTCTATGTGACATCAAAGAACACCTTGCCAAAAAGCTGGCGGAGGACGCTCACGCTGACTTCGTTACCACGGATTTTAGAGAGTTGATCAATCGTCCGGAGGTCACCGCCGTCATCATCGCTACGGATGAAAACTGCCATTTTGAGCCGACAATGGCAGCTATTGAGCGCGGTGTGGATCTGTTTATTGAGAAGCCTTTAGCCACCGATGTTCGGCAGTCCGCAACTGTACTCAAGGCTGTGGAGGCCTCCGGAATCGATGCCTGTATGGGATATACCAACCGCTTCCGCCGCCGTTTTCTGACCATCAAGGAACGCATTGCAGAAGGTCGGATCGGCGATGTGTCCTGCATGGTCACGCGTGCTTTTATGAACCGTATGATCCCGCTGGCCACCGTGCGGCGAACCAGTGATCACACCCATCTCACCCCCATGGTAGTCTCCGGTACCCACAGCTTCGACCTATCCATGTGGCTGATGGGAAACAAAAAACCCATTTCCGTCTATGCACAGGCTTCTGATAAGGTCTTGGGCGTCCACGGAACAAAGGATTCCACCTTCGGTGTATTTACCATGGAGGATGGCTCTATCTTTAGCATGAACATCTCCTGGGCACTACCTGAAACATGGCCCGGCGCAGTATACGGAATTGAAATGGGCATTGTTGGCACAAAGGGTGTCATCGATGTCGATGATACCCACCGCGACTTGGTGTTGGCCAGTCTCGAACCCCAAGGTGCATCTTACAAGCCGGACGGTTTCTCTCCCGAAGGCGCACGTTACGTCGATTTCCTTACCAGCTATCCTCCCGGAGACATCTGCGAAGGGCAGCTTTGGGGCCCAATTCGCGAAGAGACGAACTCCTGGCTGGCACACCTGTATACTGGTATGAAAACACCTCACGCCACCGTGCAGGATGGCCACCGCAATTTGCTGCTCACCATGGCTATGGATATTTCCTGTATCCGCAAACAGCCGATTCAACTCCCTCTTGATCTTGATGAGTACTACAAGGATTTTTGATCCACAGCAGATATAATGCCTATATGAAATAGCCTTCGCCCATCATTCCCTGCAACAGGGAATGATGGGCGAATTTCTGTTTTCACGACACAGCAGTGCTCCCCCCATGATCGACAGCTTACATTTCACCGTCTTTCATGGAGGGAGCATACCACAGCAGAATACCGCGCTCTTTTCTGAATATTCAGGGTGTCTATATTCCTCCGGCTTCTCTCACTATACGCAGAAGGCCATCGGCTATTTGCCGATGGCCTTCTCGGTCTGTCATTGTATAAATCGGAGAACCTATTCCTGTCCCGGGATGCCATACCGTTTCTTTGCCTCATCCAAATACGCATACAACGTATATTTGGACACCTGAAAAGCGTCCCGCAGAGCGACATTCGCTTTGGAAATCTTAAAGATCCCTTTTTGGTTCAGCAGCCAAAGAGCACGGATCTTCTCATCCTTGCTCATAAGGCTCGCCGGTTTCCCGATTTCTTCCTCCGCCTCAGACAGGAAGAATTTCAGCAGCTCATCCACATTTTTTGCCAACACCTCGTTGCCGCGCGCACCGCTGTTTTCGCTGCTCTGCAGAAAGTTCGACATAGTTTTCTGCATCAGCATAAGATCCGTCACATCAATGTTCACGCAGACTGATCCAATAATCGTTCCCTCATCATCCTTGATGAAGGTGGTGGCGGATTTCAATATTTTGCCCTTTTCGCTGTTGGTAAAGTACTGAGGTGCCCGCTTCTCATAAGCGTCAATATCCTCAGTCATTTGCTCGATCACAAACGCGCTGGGGCAGCCCCCGATCGCACGGCCTGTTACCTCGCCATTGACAATATCCACGATGGTGTGCTCATACCCGTTCCGATAATCATGGATCACAATTTCGCAATGATCACCAAACAGGCCTGCAATATTCCGGATAAACCGCTGGAGAAAGTCGTAGTTGATTTCCAACAGATCGTCCCCCTTTTCTTCTTTCACCGTATTATCTAACACCCAAGTGTGTTTTGTCAAGGACTACCGCCCTGTCAGAGGCCGCTGCTCAAAAATTTGTTACATTTTCACATAAAACAAACTGTTAGTTTGCCAATCAAACCAGTTGACTTTTTTGTCGGGAGCGCATATACTGTCTACATCGACCACAACGCTGAAAGGAGGAACTTCATGACACAGTTACTTTCACTGCTGGCGGAGCGGGAGTTTGGCTATCTGGGTGATACTATTTTTTTGAACTCCTGCTCGGTATCCCTTCCGCCCATGCGGGTAAGGCAGTTTTGCACGACCTTCATGGAGGATTACGCCAAAAGCACCGGTGCCACGCTTTCCCAGTTTGACCTTTACCGGGCCGATGCCAAAAAGCAGATCGCTGCGCTGATCAACGCCCCTGTAGATGAGATAGCTTTCACTAAAAATACCACCGAGGGAAATTCCATCCTGGCAGGCGGTCTGGAGCTGTCATCCGGCGATAACGTCATCTTGGCCGATATCGAGCATCCCGCTTTGCTCTATCCTTGGCTTCAGCAGCAGAAGCGCGGCGTTCAGGTGCGTATCGTTACTGCACAGGACGGTGTCCTTCCTGTGCAGGCCTATCTGCGGCAGATGGATGCCAACACCAAGGTCGTGGCTCTGTCCGCCGTGCAGTACGGATCCGGTTATCTGGCGGACCTCCGGGAACTG
>CABQGZ010000718.1 GCA_902463835.1 uncultured Lachnospiraceae bacterium | reverse complement strand
CGGCGTCCCTTCGCCGCAAGAGTAACGATCTCCTTCCTGCGTCAAATCCTCATTTACATTGGGTGGGAATAGCGCTATAATAAACAGGTAATTGCAGACACCGAAAAAAGCGAGAGGAGCACATATCACATGGAAACCAGAGTAGCCATCATTGGCATTATTGTAGAAGAAGCAGCATCCATCGAGAAGCTGAATCAGATTCTGCATGATTATAGCGAATACATCATAGGCCGTATGGGAATCCCATACCGGGAGCGGGGAATCAATATCATCAGCATCGCTGTTGACGCACCACAGGACATTATCAGCGCCCTGTCCGGCAAACTGGGAGCTATGGACGGTGTGAGCAGCAAGGCTGTCTACTCGAAAGTGTGAGGAAAGGAGTTATCTATGGGAATGAATCAGACGCCGTCTTCCGACCGTGTACATATCGGATTTTTCGGAAGACGGAACGCAGGAAAATCCAGCGTGGTGAATGCCGTGACTGGTCAGGAACTGGCAGTGGTGTCGGATGTGAAAGGAACCACCACTGATCCGGTACAGAAAGCCATGGAACTGCTGCCAATGGGGCCGGTGGTCATTATCGACACTCCGGGTATTGACGATGAAGGAGAGCTGGGAGAGCTTCGTGTCAGGAAGACAAAGCAGGTGCTGAATAAGACCGATGTGGCCGTCCTTGTGGTGGATGCCCTGGAAGGAAAAAAGGAAGCGGACGAAGAGCTCATCGCACTTTTCCAGGAAAAAAATATCAATTATCTGGTGGTCTATAACAAGATGGATCTGTTGGACGCTGACGCTGCAGAAAAAAATGTAGGTGGGAAAGAGGAGCACAATGAGAGGCTTGGAAGAGAAGAAGAAATCCGAACTGGCGACCACAGCGGCAGGGAGGCGGAACCATCCATCTACGTCAGCGCCAGAACCGGAGAACAGATCTGGGAGTTGAAAGAGAAAATCGCCTCTCTGGCAGTCGTGGAGGATACCAGGCTCCGGATTGTAGGTGATATTATAGAACCAAATGATTTTGTTGTGCTGGTGGTTCCCATCGATGGGGCGGCGCCCAAAGGACGGCTGATTCTGCCGCAGCAGCAGACGATTCGGGATATACTGGAGGCGGATGCCACCGCCATCGTAGTCAAGGAGTTTGAACTGAAGGAGACCCTGGAGCAGCTGGGAAAAAAGCCCAGGCTGGTGATCACGGACAGCCAGGTATTTGCCAGAGTCAGTGCAGATACGCCGGATGACATTATGTTAACCTCATTTTCCATTCTTTTTGCCCGGTATAAGGGGAATCTTCAGACTGTGGCAAGAGGAGCTGCAGCCATCGAGCGACTTCAGAACGGAGATAAAGTGCTGATCTCCGAAGGCTGCACCCATCACAGACAGTGTGATGATATCGGCTCGGTGAAGCTGCCCCGCTGGCTTTTGAATTATACGAAAAAGGAACTTGAGATCCGCCTTTCCTCCGGCACGGAATTTCCGGAGGATCTGAGTGAATATAAGCTGATCATTCACTGCGGCGGCTGTATGCTGAATGAGCGGGAGATGAAATACCGCTTGAAATGTGCCCAGGATGCAGGAGTTCCTATGACCAATTACGGAATTGCCATCGCTTATATGCAGGGAATTCTGAGACGGAGTCTGAAACCGTTTCCGGAGATTCTTGCTTGTTTGGGAGAGCGATAGTATTGTTGTAAGGCATGAGCAGAGGGACTGTGGGAACCATCCGAAGTGGAACCGGAAAAGGTTATCAAGAGAGATTTACACATCGAGTGATAGAATAACGGAAAGACAGAAGGCGGAAATGAGGTCATGGCCCAGCACATTTTAATTGCAGATGATGAGACGGAAGTGGCGGATCTGTTAGAGTTATATCTGAAAAATGAAGGCTATACGGTGACAAAATGCTGCGATGGTACCACAGCTCTTGCCTGTGTGGAAAGAGAGCATATTGATCTGGCCGTCTTAGATATCATGATGCCCGGTCTGGACGGATTCGCCCTGTGCCGGAAGATTCGGAAGCACTATCTGTTCCCGGTCATTATGCTTACTGCAAAGGTGGAGGATGTGGACAAGATCTCCGGTCTGATGCAGGGGGCGGACGATTATATCACCAAGCCCTTTAACCCTCTGGAGGTGGTGGCGCGCATAAAGAGCCAGCTTCGTCGTTACATGCGCTACAACCCCAAATCGGTGGACGAGTGTGACCTGCGTGGCCTCTACATGAATCGCAGCACCCATGAATGCAGACTTTACGACCGGAAGTTGGATATCACGCCTACAGAATTCTCCATTCTCTGGTATCTGTGTGAGAATTGCGGACGCGTGGTCTCCTCCGAGGAGTTGTTCGAAGCTGTCTGGGGAGAAAAATACCTGGAGAGCAACAACACGGTCATGAATCATATCGGAAAGCTGCGGGAGAAAATGAAGGAGTCCTACAAGAATCCCAAATTTATCAAGACTGTCTGGGGAATCGGATATACCATAGAGTCATGAAAGGTCAGGGGCAAGCAAAGAAACCGCAGGATTGGGGTAGATTGAGACAGAACCAGAAGAAAGGTGGAGAGCGGTGGCAAAGACAGAGATTCGAAAAAAACTGATGGGTCATGTGACGGCGAAACTGATAAAAGACAGTGTTATCTATGCCGTATCGCTCCTTGTTGTGCTGGCAGGAGGCAATTGGATTGGGCATCACGTGATCGTCTGGCAGGGGACTGAGCCGGGATATGATTTTTTTGGCTGGGTATCGGAGCACATGATCGCAATCGGATGTATCCTCTTT
>CABQGZ010000717.1 GCA_902463835.1 uncultured Lachnospiraceae bacterium | reverse complement strand
CTGTTCTTCTGTTCAAATTGATTGACGGAGGCTGGTGCCGTCTTCCCAGGTGTCTGATACCCATTTTTCTGCTGCACCGCCGTACCATTTCCAGCAGACGGCGCTGCCTGGGGCTGCTCATAGGCTGTATTCTGCCAGTTGTTGTCCTCCCACTGATTATCCATGCTCTTTAAGACAGCAAACAATGTCTCCAGCGAATCCTTGTAGGACTGTTTGGCCAGAGAACCCTGAAATTTGTCATCCAGCAGATACGGCTTCTTACAGGTATTCAGATACGCCAGAATAGTGACCTGGTTTCCCTGGATTGTATACTCCATAGAGCGCTTTCCCCACATGATATCATATTTTTGATAGTATCTGGTTCCCTTGTACTCCTTCGGTTTAAACTCATTGGCCGCCAGATAATTCTGGATCGTACGGTCAATCTCCTGGGGATTGGCGCGCAGCGTAAAGATGTAGCTTGTCTTACCTTTTTTCATGATGTATTGTCTCCTTTTCTTCTTATGTTTTTGACGTTTTTTGTGTTCTACGGCATCTCGCTTTTCTTCTGCAGCGGAATATCCTCTACTTTCATGGCAAGATCTGGTTCGTTCTCCGCTGCTGCCTCATTCCCCGCGGGCAGAATATACGCTTCCTGTGCCATTCCTGTTCCAGCTGTCCCGCTCTCTTGCGCACCACCCTCACTTTTCACAGGAATATCCTCCACAGGCGTCATAATATCCGGCATATACCGCTTCTTCTGTTTCATTTCCAGCACAGCGTAGATCACCGCTATGGCAATGGCGATCAGGCCCACCACCAGCAGCAGGATACTCTTGGGCAAAAGCTCCAGATCCCAGTAATCATACACTACCACCTTGGCACAGACAAACAGCGACAGGCTAAGACCATAGATCCGCATGGCCATTTCTTTTCGGATGAACCCTCCAATAATGGCTCCGATTGCCACAATCATCAATAGAATGCTCACCACCACCGGCAGACGAATCTGATAAACAACGATCATATAAGTCAGAACAAGCGACAGCACCAATCCCTGGAAGCGCTTGGGAAGATGACAGCGTTCCCGCCACAGCAGTACCACAGCTGCCACTGTCAGCACCAGTACAAAAGTGTCAGCGATATAATGCTGTTCGGGCGGCAGATGCCTTGCTCTGGCAAACAGCAGCGAAACGCCCATCAGGCTGATATTGGTGTACACCAGCGCCGACTCCCGGGGACTTCTCAGCCACGGCATATACAGGCAAAGCAGCGTAAATCCAAGCAGAAACGCCAGCTGCGCCGGTGCCACTGCCGCCTTAGGCACAAGGATCCAGATCAGAAGGAAGAAATATAACGACGTCACCAGCTCATGCTCCAGCACCCTCTCCCGAATCAGAAGCAGCCCGACTCCAAAGAGCACCAGGCTGGCACATAGCTCCGGCCATACCAGTCCCCCAGCCGTCAGAAACAGAATGAGCACCGCCGACTGATAATACAGCCCCTGCCACCTGCTTTTGAATCTCCTCAAGGCTAAAAGCAGCAGATTTATCGTTGCCACTACCAGCAGCAACAGCGGTTCTATCTCCTGCCCTCTCCAATATAAGGTGATGGCGATACCAATCAAATATGATGTTTGAAACACGGTGCTAATCAGCCAGCACAGAAGGAATCCAACCTGCTCTTTCCGAAGATAAATAAAATTCAGAAGCGTTGTCATAACAATACCATACAGGAGTACCATGACAAGCCCGCCCTGAGGCTGTTTTACCAGGAGGATGATTCCATAGATCAAGGAAAATCCTGTCAGGCATATATTATGCGCCAGCTGCACTGCTTCCCGCTGTTTTCCCGCTGCTCCCAGATGCCACATCAGATTCAGTCCCACAATGACCAACAGGGACGTCATGAATTCCGGCAGAGTCGGCCCCCAGGGCAGAAACAGCGCAAAAAGCAGATATCCGCAGAAGCTGGTGCATGCAAGCACCGTGGATTTCACGCAGAAGCCCACCGCCCAGGATATCACTGCAATCAGTGTCAGAATCCCGATCGCCCAGTACAGCGGCAAGGTCTTATATGTATTATAGTTGGCAAGCACCGACCAGTACAGGCCGACGATACAGGCCGTGGAAATCCCCGTGGACAGCTTATAGAATATCCTGGAAATGCCCAGCTGTGACACCAGCCACAGCACGCCGAAAAATACAAACAGCAGCATACCCTGCATAAATTCCGGCACGAAATTCTTTACCAGAAGAACCAGCGCCACCAGAACGAACAGTACGCCGATCCCACTTAAAACGCCGGCGCCTATCTTAAATTCCATGGAGGTCTTCTGCTGCTTTCGGATGTTTTCCCGGTAGCGTTCCATGTTCCTGGCCACTGCCAATTGAATCTCCTTGTGCCGCTCCGGCTCCGCCTGCAGTACCTGCTTCATCTCCTCAAGGTACCGGTCGAAATTGGGATCCTGGGATTCTGCAATATAACCATCGATCTGTGCGATCAGTTCCTGTAATTCCTGTTCCATCACTCATTTCCCCCTTGATTCTTTCTGACTAATATTCTACTGAAATGAGACGGATTTGTCAATGGAATCACTGCATGAAAAAAGCAGCCTTTTCCTATCGGCTGCTCTTATCTTCATAATATAATGTGAATGGATGGAGAAGGATTCGAACCTTCGAAGGCGGTGCCAACAGATTTACAGTCTGCCCCCTTTGGCCACTCGGGAATCCACCCGGATTATATGGGACCTATAGGGCTCGAACCTATGACCCTCTGCTTGTAAGGCAGATGCTCTC